>DATAPS010000039.1:0-6029 GCA_036265085.1 Acetobacteraceae bacterium
GGAGAGATCCGTACATGGGTTCCTCGCATTTTCAGCTTTTCTGGGCGTGCCCGATCGATTGAGGCACGGCGCCCCCTGCCCTTCAAGGGCGATCAGCCGATGCACAAGCCGCCATCCACATGCAGCAACTGCCCGGTAACATAGCTGGCCGCAGGCGAGACCAGATACCGAACGGCATCGGCGACGTCGTCGGGCAGGCCGATGCGTCCCAGCGGGATGACGGCGAGCTGGGCGTCCAGCGCCTCCGGCGCCAGGGCCGCGCGGGCCGGGGCGTCCTTGCGGATGAAGCCGGGGACGACCGCGTTGACGGTGACCCCGGCGGGCGCGAGCTCGATCGCGAGCGCGCGGACCAGCGCTTCGAGTGCGGACTTTGCCGCGGCCGAGGCCGGGAAGGTTGGCGCATTGGTGCGGAAGACGTGGGCGACGAAGCTGCTGACCGCGACGATCCGGCCATCGCGCCCGGCGCAGACATACGGGACCGCCGCACGGGCCAGGCGGAAGAATGCCCCCGCGATCGCCTCCTGCGAGGCGGCGTACGCATCGTCGCTCAGCGACACGAACGGCGTGCGGTCTGCGAATCCGGCATTGCTCACCAGCACGTCGAGACCGCCAAACGCGGTGACAGCACGCGCAACGAGGCGGGCGGCCATCGCTGGGTCCGCGAGATCGCCGAGCGCGGTCTCCGCAATCGCTCCGCGCGAACGGGCCTCCGCCGCGACGGCTTCGGCGCCGGCTTCGTTGCGCCGCGTGTGGACGAGCAGCGCCACGCCCGGCGCGGCGAGCGCGCGGCATACGGCGGCGCCGATCCCGCTGGCGGCGCCGGTGACCAGGATCGTGCGCGAGCGCGCGGCCGTTTCCGGGCTCATGCGGCCGAGACTGCGCGCAGGTGTGCGCGAACGCCACCCGTTGACACTCCGCCGTCGCGGCGCACACCTTCGCGCGGCCCGCGCAGGCAGGAGGAAACGACAAATGGCTGATCCGAAGAGCAACGGAACACGACGGCTGCGCAGCCGACGCTGGTTCGACGATCCGCACGATCCCGCCATGACCGGGCTCTATCTCGAGCGCTACCTCAATTTCGGGCTCACGCGCGAGGAGCTGCAAGGCGGCGCGCCGATCATCGGCATCGCGCAGACCGGTTCCGACCTGTCGCCCTGCAATCGCCACCACATGGCGCTGGCCAGCCGCATCCGCGATGGCATTCGCACGGCCGGCGGCGTGCCGCTGGAATTCCCGATCCACCCGATCCAGGAAACCGGCAAGCGGCCGACCGCGGCGCTCGATCGCAACCTCGCCTATCTCTCGCTCGTCGAGGTGCTGCACGGCTATCCGCTCGACGGCGTGGTGCTCACCACGGGCTGCGACAAGACGACGCCCGCATGCCTGATGGGCGCGGCGACGGTGAATATCCCCGCCATCGTGTTCTCGGGCGGGCCGATGCTGGACGGCTGGTATCAGGGCCGTCTCTCGGGTTCAGGAACGATCGTATGGGAGGGCCGGAAACTCTACGCAGAGGGGAAGATCTCGTACGACGAGTTCATGGAGATGGTGACGTCGTCGGCGCCCTCCGTCGGGCATTGCAACACGATGGGCACCGCGAGTTCGATGAACAGCCTTGCCGAGTCGCTCGGCATGTCGCTGCCGGGCTGCGCGATGATCCCCGGCCCGTATCGCGAGCGTGGGCAGATGGCGTACGCCACCGGCAAGCGCATCGTCGAGATGGTGCACGAGAACCTGCGTCCCTCCGACATCATGACGAAGGACGCGTTCGAGAACGCGGTGGTCGCCGCGGCGGCGCTCGGCGCGTCGTCGAACTGCCCGATCCACATGGTCGCGATCGCGCGGCACATGGGCGTCGATCACACGCTGGAGGATTGGCAGCGGCTCGGGCCGGAGATCCCGCTGCTGGTGGATTGCCAGCCGGCTGGGCGCTTCCTGGGCGAGGCATTCCATCGCGCGGGCGGCGTGCCGGCGGTGCTGAAGGAGCTGCTCGACGCCGGCAAGCTGCATGGCGATGCGATGACGGTGAGCGGCAAGACGCTTGCCGAGAACCTCGCGAATGTGCCGCCGCCGGATCGGGAAGTGATCCGGCCGTATGCGCAGCCGCTGAAGGAGGCGGCCGGCTACGTCGTCATGTCCGGCAATCTGTTCGAGAGCGCCGTGATGAAGACGAGCGTGATCGACGCCGAGTTCCGCGCCCGCTTCCTCTCCGACCCGAAGCGGCCGAACGTGTTCGAGGGCAAGGCGATCGTGTTCGAGGGGCCGGAAGATTATCACGCGCGCATCGAGGATCCCGATCTCGGCGTCGAGGAACAGTCGGTGCTGGTGATCCGCAACTGCGGGCCAGTCGGCTATCCCGGCAGCGCGGAGGTGGTGAACATGCAGCCTCCGGCTGCGCTGTTGCTGAAGGGGATCAACGCGCTGCCAACCATGGGCGACGGGCGGCAGTCGGGCACGTCGGGTTCGCCGTCCATCCTGAACGTCTCGCCTGAGGCGGTGGTGGGTGGCGGCCTCGCGCTGCTGGAGACGGGAGACCGCGTGCGGATCGACCTGAACACGCGGCGGGTCGATGTCCTCATTCCGGACAACGAGCTGCAAGCCCGGCGGCAGGCGTGGAAGAAGCCGGACCTCGACAACAAGACCCCGTGGGAGATGATCTACCGCGGCATGGTGGGCGATCTCGGCCACGGCGCGTGCCTCGAGCCCGCGACGGAGTTCCTCGACATCATCGCGCGGCGCGGCGAAAGCCGGAACAATCATTGATGACCGGAACGCTCGCCGGCAAGACCGCATTCGTCACCGCCGCCGCGCAAGGCATCGGCCGCGCGACCGCATCTGCTTTCGCGGAGGCGGGTGCGACAGTGATCGCCACCGATCTGAACGAAGCGAAGCTCGCGGACCTCGCGGGCGACCGGATCCGCACGCGCCGGCTCGACGTGCTCGATGCGCAGGCGGTCATCACCGCAGCGCGCGATGCGGGGGACATCGACATCCTGTTCAACTGCGCGGGCTTCGTGCACCAGGGCACGATCCTCGACACCACCGACGACGAGTTCGCCTTCGCGTTCGATCTGAACGTGCGCTCGATGTTCCGCACCATCCGCGCGTTCCTGCCGGGAATGCTCGCGCGCAAGCATGGCGTGATCCTCAATATGGCGTCGGTCGCGAGCAACCTGAAAGGCGTCGCCAACCGCGCCGTGTACAGCGCGAGCAAAGCGGCGGTGATCGGGCTCACGCGCTCGGTCGCGTTCGACTTCGTGGGCCAGGGCGTGCGCTGCAATTGCATCTGCCCCGGCACTGTCGAAAGCCCGAGCCTGGTCGAGCGGATGCACGCCAATGCGGCGCAGGCTGGATCGTTCGAGGCGGCGCGCGACGCCTTCATCAAGCGCCAGCCCATGGGGCGGATCGGCCAACCCGAGGAGATCGCGGCGCTGGCGGTCTATCTCGCCGGCGACGCGGCGCAATTCGTCACCGGCCAGGCGGTCGTGATCGACGGTGGACTGACACTCTGAGGGGGAGAGACGGATGAAGCTCGTTCGCTACGGCGAGGTCGGCGCGGAAAAGCCCGGGCTGATCGACGCGCAGGGCGCGCTGCGCGACCTGTCCGGGCATATCAAGGACGTCGACGGCACGACGCTTGCGCCGGCGTCGCTGCAGAAGCTGGCGGCGCTCGATCCAAACAGCCTGCCGAAGGTGAACGGCAGCCCGCGCATCGGGGCCTGCGTCGCGCGGCCGCTCAATTTCGTCTGCATCGGCCTCAACTACGCCGACCATGCGGCGGAAACCGGCGCGCAGATCCCGAAGGAGCCGATCGTGTTCCTGAAATCGCTCGGCGCGTTTCAGGGGCCGAACGACGACGTGAAGATCCCGCGCGGATCGAAGAAGACGGACTGGGAGGTGGAACTCGGCATCGTCATCGGCACCAAGGCGAGCTACGTGCCGGAGCACGACGCGATGAACCACATCGCCGGCTACTGTGTGGTGAACGACGTGAGCGAGCGTGAATTCCAGACCGAGCGCGGCGGCACCTGGGACAAGGGCAAGGGCTGCGACACGTTCGGCCCGACCGGGCCGTGGATGGTGACGAAGGACGAGATCGCCGACCCGCAGAACCTCGCCATGTGGACCGACGTCGACGGCGAGCGGATGCAGAACGGCAGCACGAAGACGATGATCTTCAATTGCCGCAAGCTCGTGTCCTACGTCAGCCACTTCATCACGCTCCATCCCGGCGATCTGATCGCCACCGGGACGCCGCCCGGCGTCGGCCTCGGCAAGAAGCCGGAGCCGATCTTCCTCAAGCCCGGGCAGACGATGAAGCTCGGGGTGGCGGGGCTCGGCGAGCAGCGGCAGCTTGTGGTCGCCGCCTGACGCACTCGTCATCGCCGGATGGGTTGATCGGCGCGGCGCGCCGGTCCACCGTCCGGCGATGTCGGAGGAGAAAACGATGCTTGCCCGTGTCGGGCTGGACGCGCAGGAAGCGCTGGTCTGCACCATGCTGCTGGTGGCGGCGACGGACGGAATCACCGATCGCGAGATCGGGGCGATGTCCGCGATCGTGCAGACATTGCCCGCATTCACGAATTTCTCGACCGAGCGGCTCGACGCGGCGACCGACGCCGCGGTGAACCTGCTGCGCGAGGACAACGGCCTGCCGCACGCGGCCCAGATGATCCGCGACGCGCTGGAGCCGCGGCTGCGCGAGACCGCCTATGCCTGCGCCTGCGAGGTGGTCGCGGCCACGGTCGATACCGACCAGGACACGCTTCGGATGCTGCAGTTCGTCCGCGACGAGCTGCATCTCGATCCGCTCGTCGCGGCCGCGATCGAACGGGGCGTGCGGGCGCGCAACCAGAAGGTCTGACGTCGGCCCCGGGAACGGCGGCTGATCCGGCCGCGTTCGGTCTCCATCGTATTCGATGGAGGATGTTCGCATGTCGGACGTCACGGCAGTGAAGGCCGGCCCCGCGCTGGCGAATGAGGTAGACGAGGTCTGGGGCTTCTTCCGCGGCGAGCCGGCCCTGCAGGAGGCGATGGCGCGGCTCGGGCAGGCGGGGTTCGATCGCGCGGAGATGAGCCTGCCGGACCCAACCCTCGATCCGGCGCACCGCACGCCGGAGCAGGGTGCCGCCAACCCGGACACGACGGAGGACAACCAGCAGATGCGCACCTTGCACGCCAGCATGGCGGGCTCGGCCGGCGCCTTGCTCGCGGCGGGCGTGGTGGTCGCGACCGGCGGCGCGGCGATCCCGGCGGTTGCAGCGGCGGCAGCGGCGGGAGTCGGTGCGGGCGCGCTGGCTCATGGGGCGGAACGTGCGGCCGATAGCGCGCAGGCGCATGAGCGGGGGCAGGCGGCCGCCGAGGGTCGCCTGGTGCTCGCGGTGCGGATCAACGATCCGTCGCGGCTCGAACCGGCCGTCGCGGCGATGCGCGCGGCCGGCGCGGCGGATGTGAAGGAAATCGCCCGCGCCGGCGGCACGGCGCCGATGGCGCGGGCCGTTTAGAGCGCTGGCCGCGACACTGGCCGGACGGGCCCCCGGCCAGTGTCGCAGCGCTCAGGCCAGCTTCAGGTTGGTCGCGGCCGCCTTGCCGCGTTCCATCACGACGTCGTAACTGACCTTCTGACCGTCATTGAGGCCCTTCAGCCCCGCAGCTTGGACCGCGGTGATGTGGACGAACACGTCCTTCCCGCCGTCCTGCGGCATGATGAAGCCGAAGCCTTTGGTGGCGTTGAACCACTTGACCGTTCCGATGGCCATTGTGGAGGTCTCCCCTGGAATCGCGGAGCCGTAGGGCGGACCATCGGTCCGCCGCTCCGCAGAAATAAGGTGGCGGACCAAACGATCCGCCTTATGCGCGTGCGGCGTTACGCGAGCCGAAGATTGGTCGCAGCGGCCTTGCCGCGCTCCATCACCACTTCGTAGGTCACCTGCTGGCCCTCATCGAGGCCGCGGAGGCCTGCCGCCTGCACGGCGGTGACATGGACGAACACGTCCTTGCTGCCGTCCTGCGGCATGATGAAGCCGTAG
>DATAPS010000040.1:0-7353 GCA_036265085.1 Acetobacteraceae bacterium
TCTAGCCAGGGCGACAGGTGGAAGAGGCTCATCAGCAGGTACATCGCGGTCATGCCGTCGATCGGCGGCACGCTCGAACCCGAGGAGCAGAGGGTCATCGGCGATGCATCGTTCGCCGCGATCCATGCCATGAGTGCGAAGGTCGGCGAGGCTGCGAGGCTGAGCCAACCGGCCGCGCTGCGCGGCTGCCAGACCGATCCGCTGCCTGTGTTTGCCGCTGAGGACATCGTCATTTTCCCGCTCCCGATCGATTGTCGGCGTGTCCGGCCGCGGCAGGACCCAGCGACGATGTAGGCCGGGCGGACAGGCGGGTGAGAGTGACAAGTGTGACGGGATTTCGATGGACTCGCTGATCACGGCTGCGGCCCGGGCGCTCGCGGCGGGCGATCCGCTGGCGGCGCTGAAGCGCGTCGCGCTGCGCGACGATCCGCCAGCGCTCGCGCTGCGCGGCATCGCGATGGCACAGCTCGGCGACCTTGCGCGCGCGAAGGAACTGCTGCGGAGCGCTGCGCGTGGCTTCGGCCCGAAGGAGGCGACGGCCCGTGCACGGTGCGTCGTCGCCGAAGCCGAGATTGCGCTCGTCTCGCGCGAGCTGAGCGGGCTCACGCAGACACTCGGCGCGGCGCGGGCGGCGCTCGAAGCGCATGGCGATCGGGCGAACGCCGCACATGCCGGCTATCTCGAGGCCCGGCGGCTCCTCCTGATCGGGCGTCTCGACGAATCCGAGCGGACGCTCGACACACTCGATGTCGACGCGCTGCCGCAGGCGTCGCGGACCGGATATTGGCTGGTCGCCGCAGGCATCGCGATGCGGCGCATTCGGGCAGAGTCGGCACGCGCCGCGCTTGGTCGGGCCGGGCACGCCGCGCGCGAGACGGGAATCCCTGCGCTAGCGGCCGAGGTTGACCGGGCGTCACGCGCACTCGATGCATCTGCCGCGCGCCTGATCGCGCGCGATGGGAAACGGCTGCTCGGGCTCGCCGAAGTCGAGGCGTTGATCGCCTCGGACACGCTCGTGGTCGATGCTTGCCGCAACATCGTGCGCGGCGGGACGACGGTTGTTCCGCTTTCCGGCCGTCCGGTGCTGTTCGCGCTCGCCCGCGCGCTGGCCGAGGCTTCGCCCGAAGACGTATCGCGCGAAACGCTGATTGCGCGCGCCTTCCGGGCGCGCGAAGCAGATGACTCGCATCGCGCGCGGCTGCGAGTCGAGATCGGGCGGCTACGCCAGACACTCAGGCCGCTGGCCAGATTGAACGCGACGAAGCGGGGTTTCTTGCTGAAACCGCACCGCGCGCAAGAGGTCGCCGTGCTCGCGCCTCCCGTTGAGGGAGACCACGCCGAGGTGCTGGCTCTGCTTACGGATGGCGAGGCGTGGTCGAGCTCGGCGCTCGCACTGGCGCTCGACGTCAGCCCCCGCACCGTCCAGCGCGCGCTCGAAGCGCTGGCGGAGGACGGCAAGGTCGGATCCTTCGGTCGCGGTCGGGCTTGCCGCTGGATGGTGCCGAACGTGCCGGGATTCCCGACGAGCTTGTTACTGCCGGCTCCGCTGATGAGCGGATAGGGTGAAACCGTGAAGCACACACGCGCCGAAATCCTCCGCGAATATGGCCCCTTTCCGAATGTCGATGCCGTGCGCGGGGTCAGCTATGATGGGCAACGGGTCTGGTTCGCCTCCGGCGACAGGCTGAATGCCCTCGATCCGGACAGCGGAGAGATCGTCGGCGCGCTCGATGTCGCTGCTCATGCGGGAACGGCGTTCGACGGAACGCATCTGTTCCAGATCGCCGAGGCCGTGATCCGGAAGATCGATCCTAGGACCGGCGAGGTGCTCAGCACGATCCCCGCGCCCGGCAATGGCCGGGATTCGGGGCTCGCCTGGGCCGAAGGGACGCTCTGGGTCGGCCAGGACCGTGATCGCAAGATCCATCAGGTCGATCCGGATACCGGGGCCGTGCTCCGCACCATCGAATCCGATCGCTTCGTCACGGGTGTCACCTGGGTCGACGGCGAGCTTTGGCACGGCACCTGGCAGGACGCGGCGAGCGATGTCCGGCACATCGATCCCGAGACGGGAGAGGTGCTCGAGCGCCTTGAAATGCCGGCCGGAACCGGTGTCTCGGGACTTGAGTCGGATGGGGGCGACCGATTTTTCTGTGGCGGCGGAAGCAGCGGAAAGGTGAGAGCCATCCGCCGCCCAAGAAGCGTCGATGCGATTTCTTGAATGACCAGTGCCGAGCGCTCCGGAACGTGTTACTAGACGGCCGGGATTGGGCGCGCAGCAGCGTGGTATCCGGCTCCCGGACGATGACGAGGAGCCGGACAACTTCAGATTTCCGTTCCCTCGGCCAGCGTGAGTGCATCTTCGACGTTCACGCCGAGCAGTGAACTATCGATGGTGAAGGTCGCCTTTGGCCAAAGCACTGTTCCGGGGTCGTTCAGAGACAGCCGCCAACTGAGGCGGCAAGGTGCTGGAGCGTTACGGGGCGATATGCTACGCTAATTGCTCGTCGCGCCGAATCTCGGGAGTGTTTCATGCTTCGAGTGGCTGGTCTGACAATGATCGTCGTTGCCGGCTTCGTTTGTGCGTGCGCACCTCCCAATGAGGACCCCACCTACGCTTGCAGGCCGCGGGATACCGCCCAATTCGGCGGCGCCGTCCCGCCGGTCGCTCCACACGAAGACAAGGCGAAAGACTATACTTGCGAATGACGCGGAGAGGGACGTAGCAAGCGCTCGCGACAATATCGTGCGGCGGTGGGCAGGGATGTCACGTACATCGACCGCGTTGGCGGCCCCGCCGAGCGTGACCTTGTCGGCCTACGCCGCGCTCGACAGCGGCTTCGCGATATCCTCCAGCGACTTGCCTTCCGCGTCCACGCCGAGGAACGCCGCGCACACGGCGGCGCCGACCATCAGCACGCCCGCGAAGATATAGCCGCCCGCGAGCGTCCAGGCGTCGCCGGTTCCGATCAGCTGGCCGAAGATCCATGGAGCCGCGACGCCACCGATCAGCGTGCCGATTGCATAGAATACCGCGATGGCGAGCGCGCGTGTCTCGAGCGGGAAAACCTCGCTTGCGGTGAGATAGGCGGCGCTGGCTGCGGCGGAAGCGACAAAGAAGATCGCGCACCAGCAGAGCGTCTGCGACCAGGCCGTGAGAAGATCGTTCGCGAACAGTATGCCCACGAGCGCGAGCATCAAACCCGACACCGTGTAGGTCGCCGCAATCATCTTGCGCCGACCGATCGTGTCGAAGAAATGCCCGAGAAACACAGGGCCAAGAAAATTGCCCACCGCGAAGGGGAGGATGAAAAGGCCGACACCGTTGCTCGGCACTTTGTAGAAGTCGGTCAGGATCAGTCCGTAGGTGAAGAAGACCGCGTTGTAGAGGAATGCCTGCGTTGCCATCAGAACGAAGACGACGACGCTCCGTCTGCGATACTCGCCGAACATCGAACCGAAGATTGCCTTGAAGCCGAACACGCGATGTGGATGCACGATCAGCGTCTTCGTGGGTTTGTCCAGCCGGTGCACGCCGACGCGGTCCTCGATTTCTTCGACGATCCGTTTGGCCTCGCGCTCTCTGCCGTGCGTGATCGACCAGCGCGGGCTCTCCGGTACCCAATGGCGTAGGAAGATGATGCCGCAGCCGAGCACCCCGCCGATGGCGAAACCGAGCCGCCAGCCGAGATCGACGCCGACGAAGCGACCTGAGAGGAGCAGCAATGATCCGCCCGCCCCCATCGCGGTGCCGATCCAATAGCTGCCATTGACGATCAGGGCGATGCGGCCGCGCAACCGTGCCGGCATCAGTTCGTCGATCGCCGAATTGATCGCCGCGTATTCGCCGCCGATGCCGCATCCGGTGATGAAGCGGAACAGCGCGAACGACCAGAAATTCCAGGAGAATGCCGTGAGCAGCACGCCCACGATATACGTCGCGAGCGTCACGTAGAAGATGAACTTGCGCCCGAAACGATCCGTCAGCCAGCCGAAGCCAAGCGCACCGAGCACCGCGCCGGCGAGATAAGAGGTGGCGAACGCGCCGATGTCCTGGTCGGAGAAGCCGAGCGTGGCGGGCTCCTTTAGGATCGGGCCGATCGAGCCGACGATCGTGACTTCGAGCCCATCGAGCACCCAGGTGATGCCGAGGGCGATGATGACGAGTAGATGGAACCGGCTCCACGGCAGGCGGTCCAGCCGCGCCGGAACATCCGTCTCGATCGTCGGTTCGCTCGTGGTGTCGGCCATGGCGCTCCCCCTGCTCCGACGCGCGCAGTCGTGTCCCCCGGCCCGGTGGTCAGCGCGCCGCGCCGCCCCTACAAACCTTCACGCCCGCGGGAGGTTCCGCGGCGGACGAGGGAGAATAGGCAATGGCGGAATACACCGCGACGGCGACGACGCTCGGCGGGCGCAACGGCCACGTCGAGAGCTCGGACGGCCTGATCAAGCTCGATCTCAGCGTGCCCAAGGCGATCGGCGGTCCCGGCAAGCCGAACACCTCCAATCCCGAGGAGCTGTTCGCGGCGGGCTATTCCGCCTGTTTCGGCGGTGCGGTGGAATACGCGGCGCGGCTCGAGAAGGTGCAGGCGGGGCCGGTCTCGGCGACCGCCGACGTGACGATCCACGCGAGCGACAGCGGCTTTTATCTTTCGGTGAAGATGAAGGTGAAGGTCGACGGCGTCGACAAGGCGACCGCGCAGAAGCTGGTCGAGAAGGCGCATGCCGAGATCTGCCCCTACTCGAAGGCGACGCGGAACAACGTCAAGGTGGAGCTGGAGGTCCTTTGACGCTGACGGTCCTCGTCACGGGGGCCTCGGCCGGATTCGGCGAAGCCATCGCGCGCCGTTTCGTGCGCGATGGCTATCGCGTCATCGCGGCCGCCCGGCGCGCGGAGAGGCTCGAGGCGCTCCGGGGCGAGCTCGGGGAGGCGCTGGTTCCGTTCGCGCTCGACGTAACCGACGCGGGGGCGACGGCGAGGCTTCCGGGGAGCTTGCCTGAGGGATGGCGCGAGGTGGACGTGCTGGTAAACAACGCCGGCCTCGCGCTCGGTCTGTCGCCGGCGTGGGAGGCGTCGATCGCCGACTGGAACACGATGGTGGCGACCAACGTGACCGGTGTGCTGCACCTCACCCGCGCGCTGCTGCCCGGCATGGTCGCGCGCAACCGCGGCCACGTCGTCAATCTCAGCAGCACCGCCGCGATCTATCCCTATCCCGGCGGCCACGTGTACGGGGCGAGCAAGGCGTTCGTCACCCAGTTCAGCCTGAACCTGCGCGCCGATCTGGTGGGAACGAACGTGCGGGTGACCGATCTTGAGCCGGGACTCGTCGGGGGGACCGAGTTCAGCGTCACCCGCTTCGGCGGCGACACGGACAAGGCGGCGAACATCTATGCCGGCACGACCCCGCTGACCGCCGAGGACGTGGCGGAAGCCATCGCCTGGGTGGTCGGGTTGCCCGCGCACGTGAACATCAACCGTCTGGAAATGATGCCGACCTGCCAAGCGAGCGGCCCGCTCGCCATCAAGCGGCGTGCCTGACCGCGTGCTCGTCCTTTCCGCCGCCGACATCCGCGCCGTCTGCGACATCGCCAGCCTCGTTCCGGTCATCGCCGACGCGATGCGCGCCGTTTCGGCCGGGGAGGCGACGCTGCCGATCCGCTCGGTGATGCCGCTGCCGGGGGGCAACCGCTTCGGCATGATGGCGGGGCGGCTCGCGCGGCCGGATATCTACGGCATCAAGCTGATCAGCCTGTTCCCGGAGAACCCCGCGCGGGGCCGCTCGTCACATGCGGGCCTCATGGTCGTGTTCGACGCCGAGACCGGACTGGCGCGCGCGTGCCTCGACGCCTCCGTCCTGACGCTGCTCCGCACCGCCGCCGCCTCGGCGGTCGCGACCGACGCGCTGGCCCGGCGGGACGCCACCCGCCTCGCGATCATCGGCACGGGCGAGCAGGCGCCTGCACATATCGACGCGATGCGGGCGGTGCGCGAGATCCGGGATATCGTGGTGTACGGACGCACGCGCGAGAAGGCCGATGCCGTGGCGCGCGCATGCGGCGGCCGGGCCGTGGGCTCGCTCGAGGACGCGCTCTCCGGCGCGGAGATCGTCTGCACCGTCACAGCCGCGCACGAGCCGTTCCTGTCGCCGGAGATGCTGGCGGAAGGCTCCCATCTGAATGCCGTGGGCGGCAGCGTCCCGGCCTATCGCGAGCTCCAGCCCGAGTGCATCGCCGCCTGGCGCACGGTCACTGATTACCGCCCGGCGCTTGAGGCGGGCGCGTGGGACGTGATGGAGGCGCGGGCGCGGGGCCTCATTCCGGGCGATCGCGAAATACCGGAAATCGGCGAAGTGCTCGCGGGTTCGGCTGCGGGCCGGCGCGACCCTCGGGAGCGCACGCTGTACCGTTCGCTCGGCATCGCGGCCCAAGACCTGGCTGCCGCCGATTTCATCGTCGCCCGGGCCGCAGCGGCAGGGGTTGGAACCGACGTGCCGATTTGAGCCGGGGTGGATCAGGAGGGGAAATGGCCGAGAACCGGCTCAAATTCTTCGGATGGGGCCGTGATGGGGAAGAGATGACCCCGGACGAGGAAGGCTTCGCGCTCCGCGCCTACGCCGCCCTGTTCGGCAGCGCCGATTTTCCCGCCGTCCCCACCCCCGGCCTCGACGCGGTCGCGCTCCGTCAGCCGCGCATCGCCCCGCCCACCGCATTGTCCGCGCTCTGTTCGACGGAGCGCTACGACCGCGCCGCCCACAGCTTCGGGAAATCGTACCGCGACACTGTCCTCGGCATGACCAACGACTACGGCACAGCGCCGGATGTCGTCGCCTATCCCCGCGACGAGGCTGACGTTGCGGCCGTGATGGATTGGGCGGCAACCGTGGGCGCCGCGCTGCTCCCGTTCGGTGGCGGCAGCTCGGTCGTGGGCGGCGTCACCGTCGAGGCGGCGCGGGAGCAGCCGTTGGTGGCGCTCGACCTCCGCGAACTGAACAAGGTCGTCGAGGTCGACCGCGCCTCCCGTGCCGCCCGCATCCAGGGCGGCGTGTTCGGGCCGGCTCTGGAGGCGCAGCTGAAGCCGCATGGCCTGACGCTGCGGCACTTCCCGCAGAGCTTCGAATACTCGACCCTGGGCGGTTGGATCGCGACCCGCTCAGGCGGCCATTTCGCCAGCCTCTACACGCACATCGACGATCTCGTGCAGAGCATCCGCGTCGTCACCCCCGCCGGCGCGGTCGAGACGCGGCGGCTGCCCGGCTCCGGCGCGGGCCCGAGTCCCGATCGGATGTTCATCGGCTCGGAAGGCGTCCTCGGCGTCATTACCGAAGCCTGGATGCGGCTGCAGGACCGACC
>DATAPS010000041.1:0-6536 GCA_036265085.1 Acetobacteraceae bacterium
CGCCCCGCCGCCGCGGCGACTAGCGCGGAGATGGGGATCGATCCCGCGAAGTGGACGCTCGGCTACATCAACAGCATTGCCGGCACGGTCGACGTCGACACCGCCGCGGAATGCGCGAAGCTTGTGCCGCTCGATCACGCGGGCGAACTGACCTACTGGTATGTCGGACCCAACCAGGCATCCCCGGAGATCGACCGCACGATCGATGCGCAGTTCTGGGCGGCGTTCGAGAAGACCTATCCGAACATCAAAGTCACGCGACAGAACCTCGGCTACAACGACATGCTCGGGAAGGTGCGGACCGCCGCGCTGGGCAACGCCGCGCCGACCGTCGCACGCTTTCCGATCATGTGGGGCGTCGAGTTCGCCGCGAAGGGCCAGCTGCACGAGCTTGCGCCGGCGGATCTCGGCTTCGCCACCAGCGATTTCTGGCCCGGTGCGTTGCGCTCCTGCATGTGGCAGGGCAAAACCTTCGGCATTCCGACCAACAACGAAACGGTCGGCCTGATCTGGAACGCGGCGATCTTCCGCCAAGCCGGGCTCGACCCGGAGACGCCGCCGGCGACCTGGGACGATCTCGCCGCCTATGCCAAGCAAATCACGGAGAAGACCGGAAAATCCGGCTACGGGCTGGTCGCGCGGGTCAACGGCGGCGACACGCCGTTCCGCTTCATGCCGCAGGCCTGGAGCTATGGCGGCGGGGCGCTCGACGAGGCCGACGAGCACGCGACGTACAAGAAGATCCTGATCAACAATGCCGGCACGAAGGCGGCGCTCGAGGTGTCCTTCGACATCTACACGCGCGACAAATCCGCGCCGCGCTCGGCACTGACGAACGTGCAGAGCGACAACGGCAACTATTTCATCGCCGGCAATCTGGCGATGATGGGCAGCCATCCCAACGAATACGCCTCCATGCTCGACCGTGCGCGCCGTGCTACCGGCGACGATCGGAAGGCGGGCGAGGAGGTGGTCGCGAACATGCGCTACGGGGTGATGCCGCGTGGCCCGGTGCGATCGGCCGTGGTGTTCGGCGGCTCGAACGTACACGTGTTCCATCCGGACTACGCCGGCGGGACATTCGACATCGACAGTGTCCGCGCGTTCGTCGCGTTCCTCACCGGCCCGGAGTGGTCGACGAAACTGGCCTGGGACACGTCCAACCCCGGCCATCTCCGCGGCTTCCGCACGAGCTGGATGAAGGAGCGGCTGCAGACGATCAAGTTCCTCGCGGAATCGACGGTGCAGCTGCCGTATGGCGTGCCGTTTCCTGTAGTCCCTCAATCCAGCGAGATCATGAACATCATCGTGCCGACGATGATGCAGAACGCGCTCACGGGACGCATGTCGGTTTCGGACGCCGCTGACGACGCGGCCGCCAAGATCAAGGAAGCGATAAGCTAGGGCTGCGGGTCAGCACGTCGAACCCGGCGTCTCTCGGCGCGGCCAGACCGCGGCTCCGGCGAGCGGCGGCACCCCAAACGTCATTTCATAGAGTCGGTTGAATCGGGCGGGATTGGTGAAGCCGTGCGCTCGCGCGACGTCGGCGAGACTGTCCGCGTTGCCACCTGCGAGCGCCTGTCGCACCGAATCGAGCCGCGCGCGCAGGATCGCCATCGCGGGCGTCGTCTGACGGAATTCCCGGAACCCGCGATGGAGTGTCCGCAGGCTGCACTCCGCGGCATCCGCTACCTCGTGGAGCGCGATCGGCTGACGCGCCCGAACGCGTATGAACGCCTCGGCGCGGCGCACCATTGCCGGTATCGGCGATTGCGCCGCATTCGCGATCTGCTCGGAGTAGTTGTGCGGCACGGCGCGCAACATGGTGTAGAGCAGAAGGTCGGTGAACGACCAGCAGGCGATGTCGTTGTCTGAGAACGAATCCGGCGATCCCAATTCCTCCGTCAGGAACGACAGCAAATGGCGGAGGCTTTGCGTGGCCGGCCGGTCCCAGGCGAAGACCGGCTCGAACACCAGGTCTGCGCCGGCCGGCTTGCCGAGGAGCGCCGCGAGGCGGCGATGCAGGCTCGCGGCGGGGATCCAGATTGCCAGGCGCTCGTGATCGCCGGTCGCCGCCAGCTTGAGACCGGGCAGGCCACGATAGATCAGCCCGACGCTCTCGCCGACCTCGAACAGCCCTGCGGTGTCAGTGCCCGAGCAGGCGAGCCCACCCTTAGAGACGGAGGTGAGGCAATAGTCGGGCAGTCCCGCCTGCGTGATGACGAGCGATGTCGCCATGCGGTCGCGGATATACGCGACGTCGAGCTCGCCGACGCCGCTCGCGCCTCGGGTGGAATGGACGCGATCCGCGGGCGGATTGGTGGGAGACCGATCCATCAGCCGATAAGTGAGCCGCCTGAATTGCGGCTTGAGGAAGAACGGCTGGAGCTGCGGCCAATAAACGCCACTTTCGAGGGCGCCGAGGTCGCGGATGCGCGCGAGCCGGAACTTGCCGATCAGGTCGGTGCTGACGCTGGGCCTGCCTGGATCCATCCCGCGTTTCAATAACTGCCGCGCGGGTAGGTTGGCTGGCCGCGCCGGGTTTCTCAAGCAGTGCGGCGCGGCTGAAAGGGGGTTCCGGGGGCGATCTGACGAGCCTGAGCGCGGCGCGGGGCGGATTCCCGCGGACGCGCTTTGCGGCCCGGACGGGGGATCGGGTAGCTTGCACGGGATGAATGTCGCGCCTCCACCCCATGCGCTGACGCCTGCCCCTCCGGTCACGGCGGACGCCGCCGATACCGCGCCCCTTCGCACCCGTGGGCTGCGGCGGGCGGCCGACCTGTTGCTCGGAAAGGTCGCGACGCTGGCGCTGGTCGCGATCGCCTTGCTGCTCGGGATCGCGACCTTTCTGGTGCTCGCGGGCAGCGTCTCGGAGGGGGCGCGGCCGAACGTACTGTTCGGGCTGGTCCTGGCCAATCTCGTCGTGCTGCTGCTGCTCGGCGCCTCGCTTGCCGGCTGGGCGACACGCATCTTCGTGGAGCGGCGGCGCGGCTCGGCGGGATCGCGGCTGCATGTCCGATTGGTGGTGCTGTTCAGCGTGGTCGCCGTGGTGCCGACCATCGTCGTCGCGGTGTTCTCGACGTTCTTCTTCGACCTGGTCATCCAGGCGTCGTTCAACGACCTCACCCGCACCGCCCTGGAAGAGAGCCTGCAGGCCTCGCGCGGCTATCTCGAGGAGCACCGCTACAACATCCGCGCCGACGCGCTCGGGATGGCCAACGATCTGTCGCGGGCCGGCAGCATTCTGTCCGCGGGGATCCAGGGCTTCGCGCCGATGGAGCTGAACGCATTCGGCCAGTTCCTCGCGAGCCAGACCGATCTGCGCGGGCTGACCGAGGCAGTGATCTACGATCCCAAGACCAACAAGGTGATGGCGTCCGTCGGGCTGATCGATCCCACCGCGGTCGCCCTCCCGCCGGAGTGGGCCAACGAGTTGGCCCGCACCGGCGACGTGGCGGTGCTCGGCAGCGAGGACGCGACCCGGGTGCGGGCGGTGGTGCAGCTGTCGCCGGAGCTCAACCTGCTGATCGGGCGTCCGGTTGATCCGAAGATCCTCGAGCATATGGCGCGGACCGAGCAGGCCGTCTCCGAATATCGCCGCCTCGATCAGAACCGTGCCAGCCTGCAGGTCGAGCTCGCCCTGATCTTCGCGATGGTGGCGCTGCTGGTGCTGTGCGCGGCGGCGCTGATCGGACTGGTGTTCGCGAACCAGATTGTGCGGCCGGTGGGACGCTTGATCTCGGCGGCCGACCGGGTGCGCGCGGGCGATCTCGCCGTGCGCGTCCCGGAGGTGACGACCGGCGACGAACTCGGGGCGCTGTCGCGCGCCTTCAACCGGATGACGGGGCAGCTTGCGGCGCAGCGCAATGAGCTGATGGACGCCTACGGCCAGCTCGATGAGCGGCGGCGCTTCACCGAGGCGGTGCTGTCGGGCGTGTCGGCGGGCGTCATCGGGCTCGACGGGCAGGGGCGGATCGAGCTGCCCAACGGCGCCGCGAGCGACCTACTCGATGTCGACCTCATGGGCGCGATCGGGCGGCGGCTCGCCGACATCGTCCCGGAGTTTGCGCCGCTCGTGGAGCGCGCGCGACAGAGCCCGGAGCGGGCTCATACCGGCGAGGTGCAGATCGGGCCGCCATCGGCGCGGCGGACTCTCCTGGTGCGGATCAGCGCAGATCAGCGGCGGCTGCGGGCGGGTACGAGCTTCGGCCTGGTCGCCACCTTCGACGATATCACCGAGCTGCAATCAGCACAGCGCAAGGCCGCCTGGGCGGATGTTGCGCGCCGAATCGCGCACGAGATCAAGAACCCGCTGACGCCGATCCAGCTTTCCGCCGAGCGGCTGAAGCGGCGCTTCGCGAAGGAGATCACGTCGGACCCGGAGACCTTTGCTCAGTGCGCCGATACGATCGTGCGGCAGGTCGGCGATATCGGCCGTATGGTCGACGAGTTCTCCTCCTTCGCGCGGATGCCCCAGCCGGTCATCAAGCCGGAGGATGTCGGCCGCGTCGCCCGCGACACACTGATCCTGCAGCGGAGTGCGCGGCCGCAGATCGACTGGGTGACGGACATTCCCGCAATCGGGCCGGTTGCGCCCTGCGATCGTCGGCTGCTCAGCCAGGCACTGACCAACCTGCTGCAGAACGCCGCGGATGCGGTGGCGATGCGGCCGGGCGCCGGCCGCATCGAGATCGGCGTCCGGGCGGCGAGCAATCGGGTGACGATCGAGGTCACCGACGATGGCGTGGGGCTGCCGGACGACCGCGCGCGGTTGACCGAGCCCTACGTCACGCACAAGCCGAAGGGCACGGGCCTCGGCCTCGCGATCGTGAAGAAGATCATGGAGGATCACGGCGGCAGTCTAACTCTTGCTGACCGCGTGTCGCGCGAGGATTGGCCTGGGCCGGGCGCGGTCGCCTGCCTGCACCTGCCGCTGCAGACCACGGACGGTTGAGCGATGGCGCAAGAGATCCTCATCGTCGACGACGAGCCTGACATCCGCATGCTGGTCGACGGCATCCTACGGGATGAGGGCTACGACACCCGCGAGGCCGGCGATGCGGATGCCGCGATCGCCGCTTTCCGGGCGCGGCGACCGGCGCTGGTGATCCTCGACGTCTGGCTGCAGGGCTCGAAGATGGACGGTCTGGGGATCCTGCAGACCCTGCACGGCGAAGAGCCGCACGTGCCAGTGGTGATGATCTCCGGGCATGGCAACATCGAGATGGCGGTCAATGCGATCCAGCAGGGCGCATACGACTTCATCGAAAAGCCGTTCCAGTCGGACCGCCTGCTCCTGATTGTGCGGCGCGCACTCGAAGCGGCCAATCTCGCACGCGAGAATGCCGAGCTCCGGCTGCGCGCAGGCCCCGAGACCGAGCTGATCGGTGAAAGCCCGGCACTCGCGCAGCTCCGCGGCGCGATCGAGAAAGTCGCGCCGACCGGCTCCCGAGTCCTGATCCACGGGCCGGCGGGCTCGGGCAAGGAGGTGGCGGCGCGCCTGGTGCACGCACGCTCGCGCCGCGCCGATGGGCCGTTCGTCGTGCTGAACTGCGCGACGCTGAACCCACGGCGGTTCGAGGAGGAGCTGTTCGGCGTCGAGGCCGGCCCGGATCCGATGGCGCAGCCGCGGCGCGCGGGCGTGCTGGAGCGCGCGCATGGCGGGACGCTGCTCCTCGACGAGGTCTCGGACATGCCACTCGAGACTCAGGGCAAGATCGTGCGGGCGCTACAGGACAGCACCTTCGAGCGGATCGGCGGCAGCAGCCGGGTCAAGGTCGATGTGCGTGTGCTGTCGACGACGAACAAGGACTTGCAGGCGGAGATCGCGGCGGCCGGTTCCGCGAGGATTTCTATTACCGGCTTGCAGTGGTGCCGGTGCGGGTGCCGGCGCTGAAGGAGCGGCGCGAGGACATTCCGGCGCTAAGCCGCCGCTTCCTCCAGCGCTCTGCCGAGACGTCGGGAATGCCGTCGCGCGAGCTGTCGACCGACGCGCTGACCGCGCTGCAGGCCTATGATTGGCCCGGCAACGTCCGGCAGTTGCGCAATTTGATGGACTGGCTGCTGATCATGGCGCCCGGCACGGCCGCCGACCCGATTCGTGCGGACATGCTGCCGCCCGAGATAGGCACCGGCGCGCCGGCTTTGTTCAACGCCGATCCCACGGCCGACATCATGGCGCTGCCGTTGCGCGAGGCGCGCGACCTGTTCGAGACGCAGTACCTGCAGTCGCAGCTGCTGCGGTTCGGCGGGAATATCAGCCGGACGGCCGGCTTCGTCGGCATGGAGCGCAGCGCGCTGCATCGCAAGCTGAAGCAACTCGGGATCAATGCGGCCGAAGACCGGGTGAGTTCATAACGAACGAGGCGCGTCCGGGCGATTACCTCTTCGGCGCGCCTATTCGATACGCGATCCGAATTCCGGAAACCCGTTGCGCAGAGCGGCGCGATAGATCGGGGCGAGGGCCTCGGGCGATCGTTGCGACCGGGCTCGCTTCAGTGCGTCCACCTGCGTCTCGTAGCGCCTTGCATCTACAG
>DATAPS010000042.1:0-4418 GCA_036265085.1 Acetobacteraceae bacterium
CGGAATCGTCTTCTACAGTGACCTCCGCGGGGTCGGATACCTGAACGGCTCGATCGACAACGCCGGCAAGATCTCGGGCACGGTCGAGAGCGTCTACCAGGATGGGCCGGCAGGCACCCTGACTGGCATGCGGACCGCGAACGGCGTCCAGGTCCAGCTGATGGGAACGGGATGCTCCAACATCACGGTGACGCTGCCCTCACGCACCTTGGCCGTCGGCGGCGGCCGCGGCTGATCGCAGCGTCAGACGTGCTCGCGCATCGTGCAACTGAGTGAAGGAATGAAGATGTTGCGCAAGATTCTGGGACTCTCATGCTCCGCGCTGATTCTCGCCTCGGCCCTGGGAGCGACGCCCGCCCTGGCGGCCGGGGAAGGCCAGGGCGCCGTCCTCACCGCGGAGGCGCCGCCGCCGCTGAATTCGACCGGCTGTCCTTCGATCCGGTGGGATGTGGTCAGAACCAGCGAGACCACGTTCAAGGGGATCGTGTTCTTCACCGACCTGAGAGGCACGAGCGTCATGGACGGTACGGTCGCGAGGAGCGGGGCGTTCCACGCGACTGTGAGATCGGTGGTCGGTGACGGCCCAACCGGCACTGTCACGGGCCGCCGGACCCCGAGCGGGCTTCAGGCGAACCTCGTGGGACCGGGCTGCTCGCACGTGACCGTCGGGCTGCAATACGAGACGCCGCAAACCGCCGGCTCGGGCCGCGGCTAACCGCCGACGCCGGAGCTTCGACCGGAGCGAGACGAACCGCGGTGCCGCGGTTCGTCCCGCTCGGTCCCGTGTTCTGGGCCCCGACGCGGGCGGTTTCAGCCGCCGGCAAACCGCTCTAATGTCGGCGGGGCATGCTCACCGATCTTCCCAACCTCCTGACGCTTTCCCGGATTGCCGCGATTCCGGTTCTCGTTGTGCTGGTTGCGATCCGGACGCCGGGCGGCGACCTTGCCGCCTGCGCTGTGTTCGCGGCCGCGGCGATCACTGATTATTTCGACGGCAAGCTCGCCCGCGACTGGCGGCAAACGTCTGATCTCGGCCGGATGCTCGACCCGATCGCCGACAAGCTGCTGGTCGGGGCGGCGCTGATGATGCTGGTAGGCGTTGGCAGGGTGAGCGCGTGGGGTCTCTACCCCGCGGTGCTGATCATGCTGCGCGAGATCCTGGTCAGCGGCCTGCGCGAATATCTGGCGGGCATCCGCATCGGGCTGCCGGTGACGCGGCTCGCCAAGTGGAAGACGGGATTTCAGATGGGCGCCATCGGGACCCTGCTCGCCGGCGACACGGGGGCCATGCTTCTGGGCCTCGGCTGGCTGCCCCTGTCGCGGATCGGCGAGGCGATGCTGTGGATCGCGGCCCTGCTGACCCTCGTGACGGGATGGGACTACCTGAACGCCGGGCTCCGCCACGCCGCCGCCCCGCCGCCCCGCGTGGTCCGGGAGTGAGCGCGGGACGTTGAAGGTCATCGGGCTGACCGGGTTCTCGGGGAGCGGCAAGACGACCCTGCTCACGGCGATGGTGCGCCTGCTCGGCGCAAGCGGCCTGACGGTCTCGACCGTGAAGCACGCGCATCACGGCTTCGATCTCGACCGGCCGGGCAAGGACAGCTTTCGTCATCGGGCGGCCGGCGCCCGCGAGGTGCTGATAGCGGGCGAGCGCCGCTGGGCGCTGATGCACGAGGTGCGTGGCGATGAACCCACGCTGCCGGAGCTGCTCGGCCACCTCGCGCCGGTCGATGTGGTTGTCGTCGAAGGATACAAGGCCAACCCGCATCCGAAGATCGAGGTGCATCGTCCGGCGCTGGGTCATCCCGCGCTCTGGCCCGGACGCGACGACATCGTGGCCGTGGCGTCCGATGAAGCCATTTCGGCCGGCGGACGGCCGGTGTTTGATCTCAATGATGCCGCCGTGATTGTGGCATGGACGCTGCAATTCCTTCGAATAGATGCGCCGTTGCAACACTCGCCTTGAGCAAAGCCGGCGGCACGGGCATGTTCCGTTCGCGACCGGCGCGTCGACCGCCGTACGGGAGCGTGCGGCCACGGGGGAAGCTTTTCGATGCGGCGTACCGCAGTGCTAGGACTCGCCTTGTTGCTCGCCGGCTGCGACTACGCCGGCAATCCGCTTGTCAGCTTCGGCGGCTTCTTCGGCGACACGCATAGCCTCGATCGTGACCCGAACCGCGATATCGGGAACAGTTCGAACATCCTGCGCGCGTCCGGCCGTCCGGTCGCGCTCCCGCCGCTTTCGCCGGAGCCCGGCAATATCTGGCCCGGTCCCGTTGCGCCCGAACCGACCCTGGAAGAGCTGGAGAAGCAGCAGGGCAGTCCCCAGGGTGCACCGTCCACGTTGCCCTATCCGTCAACGCCGCCGCCTGCGCCGACTCCGAATGTGCCATCGCCGTTCACGCGGCAGACGCCGCCCCAGCAGGTCCCGGAGCCGGTGCAGCGCGGCAGCTCGTCGCCGCCGCTGCCGAGCGGACCGCTGCCGCCCAACCAGCCGGTGCCCGGACCAGCGGCACCGCCCCCGCCGCCCGCGACCACGCCGACGCCGGGCTCGCGGACGTTCGTCACGCCGCAAGGACCGGTCACGGTTACGCCGGGCGGAAACGGGATCACCACGTTCCAGGCGCCTGGCGGCGGGACCGGCATCGTCGTGCCGAATGGCAACGGCACCAGCACCTTGATCGGACCGGACGGCAGCGTGTCGACGGTCCCGACGCCGCGCTGATCCGATGAGCGACGGCCGCCCCGTCCGGATCCGCTACTTCGCCTGGCTGCGCGAGCGGCTGGGAATTGGGGAGGAGCAGATCGAATTGCCGGCGGGCGTCGCGACCGTGAACGACCTTCAGCTCTGGCTGCGGCAGCGCGGTCCGGCCTGGGACACGGTGTTCGCGATGAGCCGGACCGTGCGCTGCGCCGTCAATCAGCAGTTCGCCGGTCCGGATGTAGCCGTAAACCCGGGCGACGAAGTGGCGTTCTTCCCGCCTGTCACGGGGGGATGAGATGGCGGATGTCCGCATTGCCGCCGCGGCTTTCGATGTCGGGTCCGAGTTCGCGGCGCTGACGCAGAGCCGGACGGATATCGGCGGGGTCGGCTGCTTCGTTGGCACCGTCCGGGGCGCTGCAGGCGGCCGGGCGCTCGTCGCGCTGACGCTGGAGCACTACCCCGAAATGACCGAGCGCGCGCTCGCCGCCATTGCCGCCGAGGCCGAGCGGCGGTGGGATCTGCTCGGCTGCAGGCTGGTCCATCGCGTCGGCCGGATGGTGCCCGGCGACCCGATCGTCCTCGTCCTCGCCGCCTCGGCGCACCGGCAATCGGCGCTCGAGGCGACGGCGTTCCTGATCGACTGGCTGAAGACCCGTGCGCCGTTCTGGAAGAAGGAGAGTTTCGCGGACGGCACCGAAACATGGGTGGACGCCCGCGAGAGCGACGACGAAGCGGCGGCGCAGTGGGGCGCCGATCAGGCGGCCATCTGCTGATCGACCTCCGCCCCCGTCATCCGCACCAGCCGCTCGTAGTCGGCGACAAGCGTCTCCGTGATCCGGCCCGGGGTGTAGCTGTGCGGGCCGATCTGTCGCACCGGCGTCACTTCCGCCGCCGTCCCGGTCAGGAACACTTCGGTCGCACGGGGCAGCTCGTCCGGCATGATCGTGCGCTCGATCAACTTGATCTGCCGCCGTTTCGCCAGCGCGATCACCGAGCGCCGGGTGATCCCGTCGAGGAAACAATCCGGCGTCGGCGTGTGCAGTTCGCCGTCCATGACCAGGAACATGTTCGCGCCCGTGCCCTCCGCGACGTGGCCGCGCCAGTCCAGCATCATCGCGTCGTCATAACCCTCGCCCGCCGCCTCGTGCTTCGCGAGCGTGCCGATCATGTAGAGCCCAGCCGCTTTCGAGGCGGTCGGCGCGGTCTCGGGGTGCGGCCGCTTCCAGCGTGCGATGCCGAGCCGGACGCCCTTCATGC
The DNA here is from genome assembly GCA_036265085.1 of Acetobacteraceae bacterium. GTDB lineage: Bacteria > Pseudomonadota > Alphaproteobacteria > Acetobacterales > Acetobacteraceae > DATAPS01. The sequence continues at coordinate 3,962 of DATAPS010000042.1, forward strand.
GGTCGGCGCCGAAGATGTTGGGCCAGGCCCACGCCGCGATGGCGACATGGACGCGGCTCTGCGGCGCGGCGACCTGCATCTGCTCCGATCCGCGCCAGGCAACCGGGCGGACATAGGCATCGCTCAGGCCGTTGGCCGCCACGACCGCGTCGCAGGCAGCGTCGATTTCGTCCGCGGTATAGGGAATCTCGAAGCCCAGGAGGCGGGCAGAGTTGAACAGCCGCTCGGTGTGGGTGCGCAGGCGGAAGATTCTGCCGCCGTATGCCCTCTCGCCTTCGAAGATGCTGCTGGCATAGTGGAGGCCGTGAGTGAGCACGTGAACCTTGGCGTCGCGCCATGGCACCATCGCGCCGTCGAGCCAAATGTGCCCATCGCGGTTGTCGAATGGAATGAGTGTCATCCCGTCCTCCCCTGCAATATTGTTACGTCAGTACGGTCGACGCTAAAATTCGTGCCC
>DATAPS010000043.1:0-1976 GCA_036265085.1 Acetobacteraceae bacterium
CCATCGCGGATACGATCTGCTGTACGCACGCTGGATTACGCCGTCGACGCCCAATTACAGCGTGTTCTACGCGACCCACGGGCCGAACAACGGCATGGGCTACAGCAATCCCCAGCTCGACGAAGTTCTCCATAAGGTCGAGCACACGCTCGACGACGACGAACGAAAGAAGCTGTTCTTCGAGTTTCAGCGGATCATGGGGACGGACCTTCCGGTCGTCCCGATCACGAGCAACACGAACCTGGTTGCCGTCACGAAGCATCTCAAGAACTTCGTGGCCAACCCGACCAACCGCACGGACTTCATCAACACCTCCACGTGGTATCTGCAGAGTTGACGGCGCGCTTCGCGGGCAAGGTCGCGGTCGTCACCGGCGCGGGCAACGGCATCGGGCTCGGGATCGCGCATGGCTTCGCGGGCGAAGGCGCGCTCGTGATCGTGGCCGAGATCAACGAGGCGGCGGGGCGGCGCGCGGTCGCGGAGATCGAGGCGGAGGGCGGGAAAGCGGACTACGTTCCCGTGGACGTGTCCGACGAATCCAAGGTGGAAGCGATGGTTCAGGAGGTCGTCGACCGGCACGGCGCGATTGACATCCTGATCAACAACGCCGGCATCGTGCTGCACAAATTCATCGTCGACATGAAGCGGGAGGAGTGGGACCGCCAGCTCGCGGTGCAGCTCACCGGGCCCTTCCTCACATCGAAGCACGTTGCGCGGCGCATGATCGCGCGAGGTGTGGGCGGGAAGATCGTGAACATCTCGTCGCTCGCGGGGACGGTCGGGCGCGTGCGCGGCGGCGCGCACTGCGTGTCGAAGGCCGGGGTGAACCTGCTGACGAAGGTCCTGGCGATGGAGCTCGCGCCGCATCGGATCAATGTCAATGCGGTCGCACCGGGGCTGATCGACGTGACGGCGCAACGCGACGAGGCGACGCTGTCGCTCGCGTATCGCCAGAGCTACGTCAAAATGATCCCGTTCGGGCGTATAGGCGAGACGCACGAGATCGCGCGTGCGGTGATGTTCCTGTGCTCGCAGGACGCCGAGTGGATCACCGGCGAGCATATGGTGGTCGATGGCGGGACGATGGCCGGCCATTACGCGCTGGGCGAGCAGCATGATTTCGTCGGGCCGGACGGGCATAGCTAAGCGGGCGCGCGTTTCGGCCGCCTCCGGTGTCACCGCGTCCGCGTCGCCGGCGCGGCGGATGTGGCGCCGATTTCGCCGCGATCGTGTGGCCGTGGCGGCCCTGGTGCTGCTGATCGTCATCGCTGTCGGGATCGCACTCGCGCCGACGCTCGCCCCATACGCGTACGACGCGCAGGACATGAACCTGATCGGCCTGCCGGATCCGCCCTCCGCCGCGCATCTATTCGGCACGGACCCGCTCGGCCGCGACGGGTTTTCGCGCGTGCTCTGGGGCGGACGGGTGTCTCTGGTCGTCGGCCTCGCCTCGGCGCTGGTCGCGACGGCGGTCGGAACCGCGGTCGGCGCGCTCGCCGGGTTCTTCGGCAGACCGATCGACACTGCGCTGATGCGCGTGACCGACGTGGCGTTGTCGATGCCCGCGTTGCCGCTGGTGTTGCTGATCTCGGGTCTGGTGCGGCCGAATGTGCCGATCCTCGTCCTGCTGATCGGATCGCTCGCCTGGATGACGACGGCGCGCCTTGTGCGCGCGCAGTTTCTGACGCTGCGGGAACGTGACTTCGTGGAGGCTGCGCGGGCGCTCGGGGTGGGCAGTGCACGGCTGATCTGGCGCCACATCCTGCCGAACGCGATCGCTCCAGTGACGGTGTCGGCGACGCTCGCGGTCGGGCAGGCGATCCTGCTGGAATCTGCGATGTCGTTCTTTGGTTTCGGTGTGCAGCCGCCGACGCCGACCTGGGGCAATCTGCTGAACGAGGCGACGCCGTATCTCGATACGGCACCGTGGCTCGCGGTGCCGCCGGGGCTGCTGATCTTCCTGACGGTGCTCGCGG
>DATAPS010000044.1:0-13086 GCA_036265085.1 Acetobacteraceae bacterium
CGGTTGCCGACCGCGAGCGCCACGCCGTGCATGATCCTGATGAAGCGTTCGGCGAGGGGGAGCGGCGCGGGTGTGTCCATCTCGGCATATAAGCACAACGTCCGGCTTGGCACAAGTAAATATTCCGATTAGCGGAAGGAAATCCGCCGTTACTTGGACGTATACCGACCAGTGCATCGCCTGCCGAGGCGAGCCGACCTGAACGCCTACCCCTCTCCCCCGGCGCGCGACCTCGAAACCGTGACTTCAAACTCCACAGAATAAGTCTCCTGCGATTCCTGCGCATTCTGTGCCGCGACGGCAGAACCATCTTCCGCATCGAGACATCGGGCTATTGGGCGCGGTGTCGGAGTGGAGTCAGTACCATGAAGATCATCCTTGCAGCCATCGTGAGCCTCGGGCTCGCATCAGCGTCCGCATATGCGAAGCCGGCGGACATCTCTGGATACAACCCGGCCCAGCAGCAGACGCAGCAGACCCCCGGCATCGGCTGGGGCTAAGCCGCGCGGTAATCGAGCGCGGGCACGGGTCCAACAGAACCGGCCCCGCTTGCTTCGTCCTCCGATCGTGACGCTGAGGAGAGCGGCAGCCCATCGGTCGACGGTCCGCCGTTCAGCAGCAGCGCGCCGAGCAGAAAGCTCCCCCCGTCGCGTCGTGGGTCGCCCCAGACGGCAAACGGATCCAGGGCGCCGCTGAGATCGCTTACCAAATCGAGGAATGCCACATCCGGCCGCGGCAGCCATCCCGGTGGCGCCGCGGCCGGATGCATTCATGCGACCGGCGTCGTGCCGACATGCACTGTATCCCATTGCCGACCCGCAGCGCCTGCCCGGTGACGCAACATGTGGAACCAACAAAGAAAAACCCTCTTCCCGGGTCGCGGGAAGAGGATTCGACCGTGATCTCGATGGATCGGCGGCGCTCAGATCGCCGAGGCGATCCACTTCTTGAGCGCGCTGGTCGGCAACGCGCCGATCTTCTGATCAACCGGCTGCCCGTCCTTGAACAGTATCAGCGTGGGGATGCCGCGCACCTGATACTTGCTCGGCGTCATCGGGTTGTCGTCGATGTTCACCTTCGCGATGGTGAGCTTGTCACCGTATTGGGCGCCGATTTCCTCGAGCGCGGGCGCAATGGCCTTGCACGGGCCGCACCACTCCGCCCAGAAATCCACGAGCACCGGACCCGGCGCCCCCAGCACATCGGTCGCGAAACTCTCGTCGGTGACCGGCTTGGTGTTGTCGCTCATGATCGAGCGCCTTTCTGTTCCACAAGCCGCGCTACGTGGTCGCAAGCGCCACGGCAATCAACCCGGGCGGCTCCGCGTCAGGCGCATGCGCGTCCAGCAATGCATCCGGCAGCGGCATCACGAACGCGGTTGCCGTCCAGATCAGCGCGCAGACGATACGATGCGCCGGGAACGCGCCCCGCAGCACGGCGCGATAGGCCGCCATCTGCCGGAGATAGAGCACGGGGGATTTGCCCGCATCGGCCGGCGGGACGCGGTTGGTTTTATAATCGGCCGCGATCACGTGGTCCTCGAGCACGGCGAGCCGATCCACCAGTCCGCCGATCACGGCGTTCCCGATCACCCCGGTCAGCGGCACCTCGGCGCGGCCGGCCGGGCCAAACAGGGGCGCGAGAACGGGATCCTCAAGGATCGCGGCCACCTCGGCGACGAGGTCGTCGATCTCGGAGGGATCGATGCCGCTGCCCGGCCGCGAGAGATAGCGTTGCGCCGCTGCCGGGCGGGCCGAAGCGGGTAGGGCCGGCAGATGCTGGAGCAACGCATGTACGAGCCGCCCGCGCTTGAATCGCGCGTTCCGGGCGGCTGCGGCCAGCGGCGACGCGGACGCAGGCACCGGGCCGAACGCGGCGTCCTCCGGGCGGCTCGGCGCGAGCGGCGACGGACGCGCCGGTTCCGGCGGCGGGGGTTCCGCCGTCCAGTGCGGCGCGCGTCCGGTCCACGCAGGCAAGGGGAGCTGCGGCGCCGCTGAAACCTCAGCGGTCGCCCGGACAGGCGGGATCGTCTGAGGCGTCTCGTAGCGGCGGAGCGCACCGGGCCAGGGGTCCGGCACGACGCCGAACGAGACCTCCTCTGTGCTCGGCAGGCGCGCGAAGCCGTTCGCGACCAGCTCGTACCAATTCCCGGCCGGCTGTGGATGCCGCGTCTGCCAACCGCACACCACCAGCCTATCCTCGGCGCGGGTGAGGGCGACGTAGAGCAGGCGATTGTATTCTTCCGTCTGTTTCGCGAGCGCGTCGGCACGGAGCCGGTCGATCGCGGTGCATCGCAAGCGCGCGTTCGGCGACCAGACGGGCACGTCGATCCCGGTCTCGGCGTCATGCGCCCACAGGAGTTGTCCGTCCTCCTGCGGCGCCGTCGTCGTCTCCGGCAGGATCACCAGCGGCGCCTGCAAGCCCTTCGCGCCGTGCACGGTCATGATCCGGACAACGTGGCCAGATCCCTCTGCTTCGCGCTTTACGGTCGCGCCGGACTGGCGGAGCCAGTGCACGAAGCCTTGCAGCGACGGCGGATGCGTGCGGGCGTAGTCGAGCGCCATCCGCAGCAGCTCATCGATCGGCTCCGCGGCTTCCGGCCCCAATCGCCCGAGCAGCCGCGCCCGCGCGCCGAGCGGCCCGAGCGCTTCGGCGAGCAGCGCGTGCGGCGTTGCGTAGTCGACGCGGGCGAGCAGCGCGGCGAAGCGGTCGTGGGCGGCGGTCCAGTCCGGGCATTCGAAGGCACGGTCGCGCAGCGCGTCCCAGAGCGTGCCGCGGCGGCCGATGGCGAGCCGCATCAGGCTGTCGTCCGATAGGCCGCCGACCGGGCTGGTGAGCATGCACGCGAACTGCAGCTCGTCCTGGGGCAGCAGCAGCGCGTCGCAGAGCGCGAGCAGATCCGCGACCGCCGGCTGGTCGCTCAGCACCATCCGATCCATGCCGGCTACCGGCACGTTGCGTTGCTTCAGCGCCCGGACCAGCGCGCGGGCGAAGTCGTTGCGGGTACGCACAAGCACCAGCACGTCGCCGGGCGCAAGCGGCCGCCCCTGGCTGTCCAGCATCACCGATCCCTCGGTCTCGCGCTTGATCCACGCGGCGAGCGTGTCGGCCAGGCGCTGCGGCGCGTTGGTGCCGCCGAGATTATGATCCGGCACCTCCCAGGGTTCCGGCTTCTCGGCGTCGGGAACGGGCGTGAGCGGCCACAGCTCGATGCGGCCGGCGTGGCCGGCCCGGTGGGCGCGATGCGTCAGCGGCGGCGCGTCGACCACGCCCTTCGCCGCGGCCGAATCGGCGAACACGGCGTCGACAAGCGCCAGCACCGGTTGGGTGGAGCGGAAGGAGACGTTCAGCGGCACGTTGCGGAATGCGGCGCCGGCATCGGTCACGCGCTTGCCGAGAATGCCACGCCAGCGCTCGAACTCGTCCGGCTCGGCGCCCTGGAACGAGAAGATCGACTGCTTGCGGTCGCCGACGGCGAAGATCGTCCGGCGCCGCTCGCTGGCGCCCGCGCCGGCAAAGAACTCGGCGGTGAGCGCCCCGGCGATGGCCCATTGCGCGGGCGCGGTGTCCTGCACCTCGTCGAGCAGCAGGTGATCGAGCCCGCCGTCGAGCTTGTAGAGCACCCAGGCGGCGCCAGGATCGACAAGCAGCTCGCGGGTGCGGCCGATCAAGTCGTCGAAGTCGAGATGGTCGACGACGGCCTTGCGCTCGCGGTACGCGGCGCTGACCGGCTCGGCGAGCGTCAGCAGCGCGTGCGAAACGTCGGCGACGTCGCGGGCGCGCAGGCCATTGTCGGCCTCCAGGATGCGCGCCTGCTCGCGCGCGAACGCGTCCACGATCTCCGGCGTAGTCGCGGCGACCTTGTCGTTGACGAGACCGCTCATCGCGCGCGGCTCGCCTTTGCCGGTGAGGAAAATACAGCGCCAGTCATCCCACGAAGCCGCCCGCGCCGCGCCGTCTCGCGCCAGCCAGCGAAGCATCTCCTCGCTGCACTTCGCCTTCGCGGGCTTATCGCGCGCGATGACCAGCCGCGCCGCGGCGCGCACATCGGCCTCGCCACGCCACGTCACCGCTTGCGCGAGCGTCGGGGCGCAGGCGGCACGGGTGACGCGCTCGATCGCCGCGCGGCTTTCGTTCGCTTGCAGCGCACCGACGCGCGCCAGCCGGTTTCGGTCTCGCTCGAGTTGCCTCACGAGACCGCCAAACTGATCGAGCGACACAAGTCCGGCGAGGCGGCGCAACGCCGTTCGCCGGTCCTCCTCGTGCGATTCCGCCAGCATTGCCTCGCGTGCTTCTCGCAGCGCGAGGTCGGCTTCGAGGTCCTCGATCAAGCGGAAATGCGGCTGCAGCCGCGCTTCCAGCGGAAAGCGGCGGAGCAGCGATTGGCAGAAAGCGTGGATCGTGCCGATCCGCATGCCGCCGGGCAGATCGAGAACGACCGCGAACAGCGCCCGTGCCCTCGTGCGCAGTTCGGGGCTCGGCAACAGGCCGAAGCCCGCAAGATCGTCGTCGAGCGTGCCGTCCGCGGCCGTGACCCACGCGCCGAGCCTGTTGCGCAGCCGGATCGCCATCTCGGCGGCAGCCGCCTTGGTGAAGGTCAGGCATTGAATGCGGCCGGGATCCGCGCCGTCGAGCAGCAGCCGCAGCAGCCGGTCGGTCAGGAGCTTGGTCTTGCCGGAGCCTGCGGAAGCCGCGACGAACGCCGAGACGGCGGGATCGGAGCCGAGGCGCTGGGCAGCGTCGGGTTCGCTAATCATTCGCCGTCCTCCCGGACATCCCATTCGGCGCAGCGGGCGAGGTGGGCGTAGTCGGGGAAGCGCGGCCGTCGTCCGGGATGCGGCTGCGAGCGGTAGGCCGTCTCGGTCCGGGAAAACCGGCAGAGCAGCGCAATCAGCTTCTTGCGTGCGTCGGCCACGTTCTCTGCGATCACAGTGGGATCGCTCTTGAGCAGCGGGATCGCGCGGCCCGGCTCAGCGCCGCCGGTGAGCCGCCAATAGATCAGCTCGCTCGCGGCGCCCGCGATATCCGCGCCGAACGCGCCCGCTTCGGTCATCGCCGCCTCGATCGGCAATTGCGGCGCGTCGCCGTCTTCCACGGCCCGCCCGGTCGGTACGCGCCCGGTCTTGTAGTCGAGGATTGTCACGGTGCCGTCCTGCCGCTTCTCGATCCGGTCGGCGCGGCCGGTCAGCAGGAACGGCCCTTCGATGTCGAGCTCCCATTTGCCGGAAACCTCGGTCCGCAGCGTGACCGGCCGCGCCGGCGCACGCCGCTCCGCCTCTTCTATGGCGACCCACTCTGCGATCCGCGCCAGCCGCGGCGCCCACCATTCCTGAAGCGCCGGCCGCAGCAGTTTCGCCTGCAACGCGTGGTCCATCGCCTTGGACAGAAGCTCCGGCGCATTGGCGGGCCAGTCGGTCCCGATCGCCTCGAAGAAATCCTGCAAGGCGTCGTGAACGAGCTCGCCGTAATCGGCGTAGTCGGTCGCCTGCTCCAATGGATCCAGGGGCCGAAGGCGCAGCACGTGGCGCGCGTAGATCGCGTAGGGATCACACAGCAGCGTCTCGATCTCGGTGACCGAAAGCCTGCGCGGCCGGACTGCGGCGGTCGGCCGTGGCACGGGGCAGCGGACCGGCCGCGGGGCGTCGGGAAGGTCGAGCTGCTTCGCCCAGGTGCCGGCGGAATCTGCAGCGAGCGCGGCGCCATGGCCTTTGAGCCAGGCTTCGAGTCGGGCGAGGAAGCGCGATTGTACCGCTGGCGCGCCGTCACGGCGGCGCGGACAGGAGAGCACCACACGGGGGGCGGCGCAGGCGGTGGCAAGGAAATCATGCGCCTCCTGCCCGACACGCTCCTCCGGGCTCGGCAAGCCGACGCGGGCGCGCATCTCGCGGCTCATCCACGGACCGGGATCGGTCGCCGAGGGCCACACGCCTTCGACGAGGCCGCCGAGAACAACGAGATCGACCGCCTGCAGGCGCGCTTCCAGCAACCCCCAGATGAACACGCGCGGATGCTCGCCCCGCTCCTCACGGCCACGTAGCGCGCGGCGGCTGCGCACCACGGCTCCTTCGAGCAGCGCGTCGAGCAAGCCGGGCAGCACCGACGGCGGCTGATCGGGGACATGCGCGAGCGGATCGAGAGCCTCGGCGAGCAGGGTCGCGAGCGCCTCGCCTTCCTCGTGCGCCCAGAGCCGCGACGCGCCATCCGCCTCGTCGGTCCGCGCCATCGCTTCGGCCGCCTCGATCAGCGCCAGCAGCATCTCGCGCGGGGCGAGCCGCACGTTCGAGAAGCGGAGCATCGGCGCGAGGGCGCGCTCGACCGCGTCGCGTATCACCGGCTCTCGTTCCGTTGCTTTCCTGAACCCGGGCAACCCGGCCAGCGGCTTGGGGCCACGCAGCGCCAAGTCGAGCCGTCGCGCCGCCGCCCGGCAGGCCGCCGGTTTCATTCCCGCCGCGGCGAGCGGGTGCTTGAGCACGCTCAGCAACGCGACGGGCGCGAGCTGCTGCGCGACGGCCTGCGCCAGCAGCCGCAGGAACACCGCGGGCGGGGACTGCGCCAGCGGCTCGCCCGCGCTATCGTCCGCCACCACGCCCCAGCGCAGCAACTCCGCGGTCACGCGCCCGGCGAGCGCACGGTCGGGCGTGACAAGGGCTGCGAGGGCGCTCTCCCCGTCGATCGCATCGCGCAGGAGCATCGCGATCGCGACCGCCTCTTCCTGCTCGTCGGCCGCCGTGAGTCGCGTCACCGCACCGAGATCGACGGCCGCCGGTTGGCGCCATGCAGCGAGCGCGTCCGCAGGCAACAGCGATCTCCCGAGCGCCGCAGACCGCTCCCCCGGCACCGCGCTCGGCGCACGCCACGTGGACACCTCGTCACGGCGGACGCCGAGCCCCTGCAGGATGTCGCGCAGCCCCGACTGCCAATGGCCCGGCTGCAGCCCGGTCCAAGTCGCCTCGTCGATGTCGAGGCCGAGCGCCGGGAAGATCACGCGGCCTTGCGGAAGCTGCGCGACCGCCCGCAACAGCTCGGTGACGGCCGGGTAGCCCGCGGTCATACCCGCAGCCCAAACGGGTTCGTCGGGCGCCGTTTCGCGCCAGGCCAGCGCCTGCGCACGCAACAACGCGGCCTGCCGGGCGGCGGGGTTCATCAAGCCCTGCTCCCCGAGCCATCCGGGCCAAGCGCGGGTGACGATCTCCAGAAAGCGAAGCGTGATCTGCCAGTGCTCGGCATGCTCCCCCTCGGCAGCGTCAGGGAGCCGGCTCGCCAGATCGCAGTCGGCGCGTTCGGCCTCGTCCATCAGAGAGACCAGTTCGCGCGCGAGCTGCCAGGCGCGATCCGCACCATTCACGCCACCCGCATTCGGCGGCAGGGCCAGGATCATTCGCGCGAGCACCGCCAGCCGCTCGGCAGGTGCGACCGCCGGCGGCAGGTCAAGCGCGCCTGCGAGCGCGAGCGGCGCCTCGTCGATCGCGCCGAGGGCGGTGATGCGGGGCAGCAGCATCGGCTGTCCGTTGCCCGCCCGGAGGAACGCGCCGGTGAGCGCGCGGGCGGCACGGCGCGTGGGCAGCAGGATGAGGCCGCGCGCGAGATTGTCCGTCTGCTCGTCGAGCCACCGCGCCGCGAGCGTGTCGAGGAACGGGACGTGGGCGGGGATGGTGCAGACGCGCACCGCTCAGCGGCTCCAGCCGACCATGTGGCTCTGCAGCACGCTTTCCGCGTCGGCGAGGTCTTCGGGGGTCGAGAGGTGAAACCACAGCCCGTCGTGCACGATCCCGTGCAGCCGCCCTCGCGCGAGCGCCGGGTCCCAGACGTCGTTCATGCTGAACCGGCCCTCTGGCGCCTCCGCGAACATCCCGGGGTCGGCCAACTGCACCCCGGCGAACACATACGGCACGATCTCCCGCTGGCCGCGACGGCGCAGCACACCCCAGGGATCGACTGCAAAATCGCCGGAGCCGACATCGCCGAAGACATGGAACGTCCGGTGCACGAGCAGCACGGCGTTGGCCGCCGCCGGATCCCAGGCGGCTGCCAACCGCTCGAGCGTCGGCACCGGCCCGTCGAGCCAGAACGAATCGCCGTTGACCACGAACAGCGGCGCATCCTCGAAACACGCGAGCGCCGCCCGGACCGCGCCGCCGGTATCCAGCAACTCCGGCTCCCGGCGCAGGATCGTGTGCGGCCCATTGCGCCGCGTCGCGAGATGAGCCGCGACGCGGTCAGCCTGCCAGTGCGCATTGACGACGACCGTCTCCACGCCCGCAGCCCCCAGCCGGTCGAGCGCATGATCGATCAACGCGCGCCCGCCGAGCGTGAGCAGCGGCTTGGCGGTGGCTGCCGTGAGCGGCCGCATTCGCGTGCCGAACCCCGCGGCGAGCAGCATGGCCTGCCGGACGCAGATCACGCGAGCGCCGCCAGCCTGTCGGGCCACCCGGAGAGCGTTGCGGTCCGCGCCTCCGGCGCGGGGCCGGGCGCGAGGGCGATCGTCAGCGCGTCGGCGGGGCGGAGATCGCCGAGCCGGTCCGGCCATTCGACCAGCACGATGTCCTCGGCCGCCTCGTCCCATCCGAGTTCGGCGAGGGCCGCCGGTCCGTCGAGTCGCCAAAGGTCGAAATGATGAACACGGCCGCGCTTGGTGTCGTAGCTCTGCACCAGCGTGAAGGTCGGGCTCGGCACCTCCAGCGCCGGGTCGTCCGCCGCGGCGCGAAGCAGGGCGCGAGCGAAGGTCGTTTTCCCCGCCCCGAGCGGTCCGTCGAGAAGGATCGCGTCGCCTGGGCGCACCCGCGCGGCGACCGCGGCGGCGAGTGCGGCGGTGGCCCCGAGGTCGGGCAGGGTGCGCGAAGTCATGTCGGACACGGACACACTCTGCCCGCCGCCGCCGCGCCGCGACAACCGGCGGCGGCGCAGCTTGCCAGCCTCAACCACTCCGACTAGGTGCGGTCGATGGACGCAACCTGCACGGCCGATGTGGCGATCATCGGCGCCGGCCCGGTCGGCCTGTTCGCCGCCTTCGAATGCGGCATGCTGAAGCTCAGCAGCGTGCTGATCGACGCGCTCGCGGAGAGCGGCGGGCAATGCACCGCGCTCTATCCGGAGAAGCCGATCTACGACATCCCCGCCTACCCGCTGATCGAGGCGGCGGAGCTGATCACCAAGCTGGAGGCCCAGATAGCGCCGTTCCATCCAGAGCGCCTGCTCGGCCGCCGTGTCGAACGGTTGGAGGGCCGCCCAGGTGCGTTCCGGATCGAGACCGACCGGGGCGAGTCGGTCGCCGCCAAAGCGGTGATCGTGGCCGCGGGCGCGGGCGCGTTCGGGCCGAACCGCCCGCCGCTCGACGGCATCGAGGCGTTCGAGGCGACCGGTGCCGTGCAGTACTACGTCCGCCGCCGGGAGGACCTGCGCGGCAAGCGAGTGGTGATCGCGGGCGGCGGCGATTCGGCGGTCGATTGGGCGCTCGCGTTGCGCGAAATCGCGGCCTCCATCCAGGTCGTCCATCGTCGCCCCCGCTTCCGCGCGGCCCCGGAAGCAGCCGCGCGACTCGACGCGGCGGCGGCGCGCGGCGAGGTGGAGCTGGTCATCCCCTATCAGCTCCATGCGCTGCACGGCGCGGGCGGCTCGCTCGAGGCGGTCGAGGTCGCCGACCTCGACGGCACGACATGTGCGCTTCCCGCGGACGTGCTGCTCCCATTCTTCGGGCTGTCGATGGATCTCGGGCCCATCGCGAGCTGGGGACTGGCGATCGATCGGCACCACGTCGCCGTGACACCCGCGACCTGCGAGACCAGCGCGCCGGGGATCTTCGCGATCGGAGACGTCGCCACGTACCCGGGCAAGCTGAAGCTGATCCTGCAAGGCTTCAGCGAGGCGGCGATGGCCGCGCACGCGATCCACCCGATCGCGAGGCCGGGCGAAGCGCTGCACTTCGAATACTCCACGACGACGGGCGTTCCCGTCGCGTAGCGCTTGGCGGCACCCGCGACGGCGCCGATCAGCGGGATAAGGTCGCCGCCGCGTGAACGGGAGCGCCCATCGTAGCCGATTGCCAGATCATGCGCGCGCCCGCGGTGACCGCGGCCAGGCAAACGAGCGCCCACAGCAAGTTCGTCCCGATCAGCCGCGAGAGCCGGTGCCCGCGATTGTGCTGGAGCCGGGATTCCAGGCTGATCCTGGTGAGATCCTGCCGCACCGAATGGCCGAGCTCGATCCGGTAGGCGCGCATCGACCGGAGATGGAGGTCGTACCGTTCCCGGTGCTTGTTGAGCGTCAGCGCGCCGAGTACGCCCACCGCGCACAGGAGCGCACCGGCGACTCGCTTGTGCTCGTAGTCGGCACCGACGACCACGAGCACCACGATAGCGACGACGATCACCATCGCCCAAGTGCTGCGCAGCCACTCCTGCTGGCGGGCGAGCGACGCATGTTCGTTGTAGAGCATGACGATGAACGCCCGATCGTCCTCGCTGCTGACGGCGCGGGACTGCGGCGCGGTCCTGTGCGCACCACGATAGCTACCGCCGTCGTTTTCCGCGTAAGTGTCGCCGGAATACTCCGTCACCGCCGTGCCGTCGGCCAGCGTCGCGGGGGAGGCGGCTTCCGCTGTCGCGGCGGCGCGAGCGGATCCCGCCGAGGCCTTGCGCCAGAGAGTCATTGTCGCGCTCACTCCGATCCAGGCACGCGCCACGCAGGTGTCGAGCGTGGTCGCGCTGGATGTGTGACGACTATCGCGATCGCGTCAACCGCGGAATTCCGCGAACGGTGTCAGGTGGCGTAGTCCGGCTCCTCGCGGTCGAGAATGCGCCGCCATGACGCGAGATGCAGGGCGGCATCGACCATGTCGCCCCACGCGCCGTTGAAGCGCCGCCGTCCGGACTCCGGCAACTGCCGAAGCGGCTGGCCCGTGGACATCGCGGTGACCTGATACATCGCGGTGCGCTCGGCCCAGGAGCACTCGTCGAATGCGTCGGCCACCGTCGGACCGACGACGGTGACGCCGTGGCTCGCCATCAGCAGGATCGTCTTGTCGCCGAGCAGGTTGGCGATCCGGTCGCCTTCGCTCAGGTCGCCCACCGGCTTCTCGCCGCCGACGTCGATCGCGACGCGGTCATTGAGATACAGGTTGTTGTAGTGCGCGAGAGCCAGCTCCGGATTCCGGAGCATGGCGATCGCCGTGAGGTACTGCGGATGCACGTGGATGATGCAGGCGGCGCCGGGATTGCGCAGGTGAATCGGGGCGTGAATGTGGAACGCGACCTTCCGCAATTCGCCCTTGCCGCGCACGACGTTCCCGTCGAGATCGCAGACGATCAGATTGCTCGCGGTCAGTTCTTCGAAGCGGTACCCGCGCGGGTTGATCAGGAAAAGTGGGCGGTCATCATGGGCCGCCCGCGGCAGCATCAGCGAGTTGTGATTGCCGATCTGCTCGTTCCAATTGAGGCGCGCGGCGATGCGGAACACCGCGGCCATGTCACAGCGCAGCTGCCATTCCTGCGCTTCGGCATCCGTGGACGAGAGCTGGCGAACGACAGCAGACATGGGCTTCTCTCCTCTGCGCGACCGGAGAGGAGCGTGCGCCGCGACGACCCGGTTGCCAATCCCCCCTGTCAGGGACAAGCGTCAGTTGGTCGCCTGTTCCTTTCGCGCCCGGCGGGCTGTGTGGCTGGCTTCCCCGCCTTTCCGGCCAGCGGCAGCGGCGAGACTGTGGTCGCGCGCGAATGGGCGTTTCTCGGCCGGCACGCTGCTTCCGCCCTTCGAGGCGATCGATCGCTGCTTCTCGACATCCATCGACGCGAAGCCCTGCTTCCCGCCGTTGCGCCGCGGCTGCATTTCCACGGTTCCGTGTTCTTGCTGTTGCTCGCTCATCGTTTCCAATCCCCTCGGGAGGGTTTCGCTTGGGCTTCCTAACGAGCCGAGCGGGCAAGCGGTTTCGTTTGTTCCTTTACCGCCTGGTTGGCACCGCACATCTGCGGTCATCGAATGCCCGGAATCGCACAACGGATGTGGGAACCGGCGCGGCACGGTGCCACTTCATCCGGCATGAAACGCCGCATCTTCCTCGGACTTCTTGCCGCACCCGCACTGCTTCCCGTGATCGCGCGCGCGCAGGTTCGTGCTGCCCCGCTCACGCCCGCGGATCAGGCCGACATCGCCCGGATCGAGGCTTATCTGAACGGGCTGAAGACGCTGAAGGGCCGCTTCCTGCAGGTGGCGCCCGACGGCGGCACCTCGAGCGGCACCGCCTGGATCCAGCGGCCGGGCCGGATGCGGTTCCAATACGATCCGCCCAGCCCATACCTGCTCGTCGCCGGTGGGGGCCTCGTCGTGTTCCGTGACAACCAGCTCAACCAGACCAGCAACTTGCTGATCGGGCAGACGCCTCTCGGGATCCTGCTGGCAGACAATATCCGCCTCTCCGGACCGGTCACCGTCACGGGCATTTCGCGGCTGCCAGACCAGATCCAGGTGACGCTGGTACGGAACGCAGACCCCGGTTCGGGCAACCTGACGCTGGTGTTCTCCGATAATCCGCTGGCGCTTCGGCAGTGGTCCGTGATCGACGGCCAGCGCAAGGAGACGCGCGTGAGCCTGTTCAATGTCGAGCTGGGCGGCACGTTCAACCAGGACATGTTCTACCTCGCCAACCCGAGCCAGAACGGGCCAAAATACAACACTCCCGGCAGTGGCGGATAACCTGCTGTGTTCGCTTCCATTTTTCGCCACATTGCATGATGATGATCGCCTCATGAAACCGCTCGTCGGAATATCCTGTTGCAGCGTCCAGTTCGGAGCGTTTGGCATGGTCAAGCATGCCGCTTCCGACACTTATGTGCGGGCGACCGATCAAATCGTGCGCGCCGTGCCGATCCTGCTGCCGGCGAACGGGTCGAAGGCCGATATCGGCACACTGCTCGGCCATCTCGACGGGATCATCCTGACCGGAAGCCGGTCCAACGTGAACCCGGCGCTCTACAACGGACCGCCGCACGCTGAGGGCACGCCCGAGGACGATATGCGCGACGCGGTGACGCTGCCGCTGATCCGTGCAGCTGTCGCGGCGGGGGTGCCGGTGCTGGCGATCTGCCGCGGGCTGCA
>DATAPS010000045.1:0-10830 GCA_036265085.1 Acetobacteraceae bacterium
GAGGGCGGCGCCCAGCCGCCGCCCGGCCGCTCGGAGAAACACGCATGACCACGCTGCTGCAGTTGCCGCTGACGCTGACCACGAGTGCCACCGACCTGCTGCTGCTCGAACAGCAGCAGAGCACCAACGCGGTGACGCTGAGCACGCTGCTGGAGGGGACGCAGCCGCTCATCACCATCGCATCCGAAACGCTGCTCGGGCGTGTCAGCATCGCACCGGGCCTGCCGGAGCCGGTCGGAATCGGCGCGGGCCTTGTGCTGCAATCAGGGTGTCGCTCGCTGTCGATGCGACCGTGGTCGTGTCGGCGGACAGCCCGGCGCTGACCGGCAGCCCGACCGCACCGACGCCAAGGCGGTTGCGAACATCACCGCAGGGCAGTCGACCACGATCCAGATGGGTCAGTCGCCGCTGACGAACAACTTCAGCGTGACCGCGCGCGAACTGATCGTGACGGCGATCAATTTCAATGCGCCGTTCCAGGTTTGCGCCGCGCGGTTCCACCTGAGCTTCTACCGCGATACTGCGATCCATGCGCCGAGCGCGAGTGCCGCATACGGCAAGGCTGGCGGAAGCGGCATCATCACCTGGGGCGGCAGCGGGAAGCTGCAGCTCTCCGCTGCGTCGGTGGCGAGCGACGGCTCGATCTGGACGCTCGGCATCCTGAACGGCAGTTCTGGTGACGGATCCAATTGGGGCATCTGGGCCGAGCTGCGCTAACCGATGATCGGATTCCCCTCGCATGGATGATGAGGTTGCGGCACGTGCGGGCGGCACGCTGCTGCTCGGCCGCCTGGAGGGCCGGACCGATGCACTGGAGATGCGGATGAACCGCCACGAGGACGCAACTGCGGCGCGGCTGACCTCGATCGAGCAGAAGCTCGACCTGCTGCAACAGACGTTCGCCCAGGGGCTCGGCGGCATGCGTGTCGCGCATTGGGTGGGCGGGGCGATCATGGCGCTGGGCGGTTTCGCCGCCAGTCACTTCTGGCAGAGACCGCAATAAGCGACGCGTCGTTCAACGATTCATCCGCAACTTCCACCACCAAGGACGGTCCATGACACCCGACTTGCTTCACGTCGTCACCGCGATCGCGAATCCGATCCGGTGGGAGAGTCGGCTGCGGCTCGCACGCGCGTTCATTTCGCACATGCTCGACAGCGGCGTGCGCCTGACCGTCGTCGAGTGCGCGTTCGGCGAACGGCCGCACGCGCTTGCCGACGTGGGAGGTATCAATCACGTTCCGGTTCGCGCCCGTACGCTCGTGTGGACCAAGGAGAACCTCGTCAATATCGGCTTGGCCCGCCTGCCGCAGGACTGGAAATACGCGGCCTGGATCGATGCCGACATCGTATTCCGCAAGTCCGGGTGGGCGGCCGAGACCGTTCACGCGCTCCAGCAATACGACGTCGTGCAGCCCTGGTCTGACTGCTACGATCTCGGTCCGCATGAGGACCATTTGCAGGCGCATCGGTCGTTCTGTCGGCAATATCACGACAAGCAGCCGGTCGGCCCCGGACCCTATACGTTTGCTCATCCGGGCTACGCCTGGGCGTCGACGCGCCGCGCGCTCGATCTGCTCGGCGGATTGATCGAGACCGCCGGGCTCGGTGCGGGCGACCACCACATGGCTCTCGCGCTGATCGGCAAAGCCGATGTGTCCATCGATGGCCGCATGACCGAGGGCTACCGCCGCCCGATCCTGGCTTGGCAGGCGCGCGCGGGGCAGCATGTCGGCGGCAATATCGGCTACGTGCCCGGCACGATCGAACACGGGTGGCACGGGCCCAAGGCGGCGCGCCGCTACATCGAGCGCTGGTCGGTGCTGGCGGAACACCGATTCGATCCGACCACCGATCTCATCCGCAACACCTGGGGCGTTCTCGAGCTGGCCGGCAACAAGCCCGCGCTGCGCCACGACATCGACCGCTACTTCCGTCAGCGCGACGAGGACAGCAACTCGCTCGGCTGAAGGTTCTCGCCCGCGTCGCCCGGGACCGGGCAGAAGGCGTCGTTACAAAAGGAGAATCATCATGAACATCGACAACGTCCTCGCGGTGCTGGCGGCGCTCGGCGTTTCGCCCGCGACCCTCACAGCGATCGGGGCGGGCGTCTCGGTCGCAGTCAGCGTCGCGGCTTTTACCGCGATGTTCCTTCCGGTGCCGCGATCCACCACGGGCGCCTATGCATTTTCCTACGCGGTCGTGCAGTGGCTGGCGATGAACAAGCTGAAGGCCGCCAACGCCGTGCAGCTTCCGGCGCAATCCGGCGCCGCGCCAGTCGTTGCGGACTAGAGTCAGCGAGACCCCGACAGATCCGCACGCCCGTATGTCCGCCGGCGTGCCGATCTGGCAAGCGGTCAGTTCGGAACGAACTCCGCGAGTGATCGCATCTTGTAGTTCGCCTTGTCCTCGAACCATGAGCGGAATTCCGGCGCCGCCTTTCGCTGGGGCTGCCCGTGCTCCGTGAAGATCCGCTCGAGCAGGTCGAAAAAGGCCAGGCGCTCGCGATGCAGGCGTGCAATGGTGCTGTCGCGGATCAGCTCCGGGTTGACGGAACGGCTGATTGCGGTCTCCACGGCCCGCCGCACGGCCGCGGCGTCGGCATCGCAATAGACCACGTAGTCATCGCTGAAGAACCAGTCGCGCCCGCCGATGCTCCGCGTCGTAACCACCGGCAGCCCGCATAGCAGGTACTCGACGCTCGCGTACATCGCTCCCTCTGCGGGCGACAGGCAGAGCCCGCAGAGGGCGGTGTTGAGATTCCGCACGATCTCGGCCGCCGTGAGATGCGCCCGGTTCATGCGGGCGCGTGGCAGCAACTCGGCGAGATGCTGCAACTGCGCCGGCTCCGGTTCGGCGACAAGCAACAGCAGGCGCTCGATTCCGACGGCGAGGTCATGGCGCTTGTACGCGTGTGCGCGCGCGTTGTAGACCGCATCGAACTGCTTGATCTCTCCCGGCATGATCCGGAAGATCGTCTCGTCGATCCATGCATTATTGCTGATCAACTCGGCGTCGAGTCCGACACCCCGGGCGACGTAGAGTTCGTGCACGTCGTTGACCAGGAACTTGATGCGCGCGAGCGGATGGGCCTGCTGCAGCTGTGCTGCTTCACGCGGGAACTGCGCACGGAGACGGTCGTGGAAGACGAGGCTTTGATTCGACTGGAACAGGAATGTGACGGGCTGACTCAGCGCCTCGTAGAACGGCATCACCGCGGTCACGACCGGCTCGAAGGCGTAGACGGCCGAGTAGATGATGGCCGGGTGCCGCGATACGAGCACGCCGATGACGCCGGCGAACGGGCTCGCTGCTGGAGCTGCTTTCACTTCCGGCGAGGACGCGCCCGGCTGATCCGGTGGCCCGGCGGCTTCCTGGCTCACCTGGTCGAGCCGGGCCCGGAGGTCGCGATCCTGCGGATTGGCGGCGACTGCCTCAGCGAGGGTCTCGCCGGCCTCTTCGCGCCGCCCCGCCGCGATCAGTGCCTCTGCGAGTTCGCCCGCGATGAGCGGATCGTCCGGGAGGGCGAGGAAGCCTTCCTGCAGCCGGTGCAAGTGGGTCGCCTTGTCGCCGCGCACGGCGGCGATCCCGGCGTAGCGGATATGTGACCAGACCAGGTTTGGTTCGATCGCGACCGCCTCGCGGAACGACGCCTCGGCAGCGGTGAGCCGTCCAACGTCCGCGAGGATCTCTCCGCGGATGACGTGAGCCAAGCCTTCCCGCGGGAAGCGGGTAAGCAGAATGTCGCAGCGGGGAAGAGCGCCGGCCAGATCGCCGCGATCGGCGGCGGCGCGAATGTAGTGCACGTGGAGCCAAAGATCGTCCGGGGCCAGATCGGTCGCGGCGGACAGTGCTTCGTCGAGCAAGAATGGGCGCTGCAGGCGCTTTCCCGCATCGGCGGTGTCACGCAACAGCGCGAGGTCGGTCCGGTCGGCCGGAACGGTCGCTCGCCACGCCGCCTCGATCGCGTCGGCTTCACCGGACTCCAGCGCGGTGCGCAGCGATCTCGCCGCAGCGCTCAGGCGATCGAGTTGATCGGCGATGATCGGCACGCGTGGCATTCCTGTCAGGTCGCGCAATGGTTGTATGGCTGGCTGCGTGACCAGACAATCCGTCTCGCGTTTACGCGCGTGCGCAATCAGTGGAAGTCGCGCGATCTCGGCAAAACCGGCGGCATCTCGTCCGCACGCGCCAACGCACCTGCGGCGCTGCCGCTGTCGTCGATCTGCCGAAGTGCTTCGGTCCGGTCGCGCAGTTTCTCGGCTACGAGATGCACGACGCCCTCCTCCGAGCGTTGCACCCGCCCCTCCACATCGAGCAATGCCGCGCCGACGACCTCGCGGCGGAAGCGCTCGATCAGCGACGGCCAGATGACCACGTTCGTGATGCCGGTCTCGTCCTCGATCGTCGCGAACACCACGCCGGCAGCGCTCCCCGGGCGCTGCCGGACCAGCACGATGCCTGCGACGCGCGCTTTGGTGCCGTTCGACGCCGCCATC
The DNA here is from genome assembly GCA_036265085.1 of Acetobacteraceae bacterium. Classification (GTDB taxonomy): domain Bacteria; phylum Pseudomonadota; class Alphaproteobacteria; order Acetobacterales; family Acetobacteraceae; genus DATAPS01. The sequence goes on from DATAPS010000045.1 coordinate 4,500, forward strand.
GTCTCGGCGCAAGTGCGCAGGCCCTCACGCTGGAGCATCGCGCGCAGGAAACGCATCGGGTGTGCCTTCAGGGATAATCCGGTGGTCTGATAATCCGCGACGACATGCTCGGGAAGCTGCATCAGCGGCAGCGCGACGGGGCGCGCCGGCGTGTCGAGATCGGCGAGCAGCGGCAGCGCCGCTTCGTCGCGCAGGCCGCGCACCTGCCAGAGCCCGGCGCGACGATCGAGCCCGATCCCGCGCAGCGCATCCGCCTCCGCCAATGCCTCCAGCGCCGCGCGCGGCACGCCGGCGCGCGCCATCGCGTCGAGATCCGCGCAGCGTCCGTTTGCGCGGGCGGTTTCGATGCCCTCCGCCCAGTCCTCGCGAAAGCCCCCGATCTGCCGAAAGCCGAGGCGCAGCGCCGCACCCGCTTCCAGCGTGCAATCCCACTCGCTCGACAAAACGTCGACACCGCGCACCGAAACGCCGTGCTCGCGCGCGTCGCGCACGATTTGCGCGGGCGCGTAAAACCCCATCGGCTGCGAGTTCAGCAGCGCGCAGGCGAATGTCGCGGGGTGATGGCATTTGAGCCAGGACGAGACGTAGACGAGGTGGGCGAAGCTCGCCGCATGGCTCTCGGGGAAGCCGTAGGTTCCGAACCCCTCGATCTGGCGAAAGCAGCGTTCCGCGAAGTCGCGGTCGTAGCCACGCCGCACCATACCCTCGACCATTTTCGTGAAGAATTTGTGGATCGTGCCGACGTGTCGGAACGTCGCCATCGCGCGTCGCAGCTGATTCGCCTCCTCTGGCGTGAACCCTGCCGCGTCGATCGCGATCCGCATCGCCTGTTCCTGGAACAGCGGCACGCCGAGGGTGCGGCCGAGCACGCGTCGCAGCTCGTCGGGCAGTCCGTGCGCGGGATCGGGGGACGGGAAGAACACCTCCTCCTTCCCCGCGCGCCGCCGCAGATACGGATGCACCATGTCGCCCTGGATCGGGCCGGGGCGCACGATCGCGACCTCGATGACGAGGTCGTAGAATTCGCGCGGCTTGAGGCGCGGCAGCATGCTCATCTGCGCGCGGCTTTCCACCTGGAAGACGCCGAGACTGTCGGCGCGCTGCAGCATCTCGTAGACGACCGGATCTTCGCGCGGGATCTCGGCGAGATCGTTGACCTGGCGGATGCCATGCTTGCGGAGAAGCTCGAACGCTTTGCGGATGCAAGTGAGCATCCCGAGCGCCAGCACATCGACCTTCATGATGCCGAGGGTGTCGATGTCGTCCTTGTCCCATTCGATGAAGGAGCGGTCCTTCATCGCCGCCGGGCCGATCGGCACCGTCTCGTCGAGCCGGCCGCGCGTCAGCACGAAGCCGCCGACATGCTGCGAGAGGTGGCGGGGAAAGCCCACCAGCTCGCGCGCCAGCGTGACGGTGCGGCGGACCACGTCGCTTTCCGGGTCGAGCCCGATCTCCCGCAGCCGGTCGTCGGGCCAGAGCTCGCCCGCGGCGTTCCAGGTCTGCATCGAAAGGGCAGCGGTGGCGTCTTCCGAGAGGCCCATCGCCTTGCCGACTTCCCGCGCCGCCATCTTCGGGCGGTAGTGGATGACGGTCGCCGCGATGCCGGCGCGGTGGCGGCCGTAGCGTTCGTAGACGTACTGGATCACCTCCTCGCGGCGTTCGTGCTCGAAATCGACGTCGATGTCGGGCGGTTCACGACGCTCGGCGCTGACGAAGCGTTCGAACAGCAGGTCGATCTGGGTGGGATCGACGCCGGTGACGCCGAGGCAGAAGCAGACGGCGGAGTTGGCGGCCGAGCCGCGCCCCTGACAGAGGATGTCGCGTTCGCGGGCGAAGCGGACGATGTCGTGGACGGTCAGGAAATAGCGGGCGTAGTCGAGCCGGGCGATGAGGGCGAGTTCCTTCTCCAGCGTCTCGCGGAGCTTGTCCGGGACGCCCGCCGGGAATCGCCGCGCCGCGCCCGCCCAGGTGAGGGCGGCGAGATGTTCGTCGGGCGTCGTGTCGGGCGGGATCGGTTCGTCGGGGTATTCGTAGGCGAGTTCGTCGAGGGCGAAACGGCAGCTAGCGGCGATCTCCTCCGTGCGCTCGATCGCGCCCGGGTAGGCGTGGAAGAGGCGGGCCATCTCCTGCGGCGTCTTGAGATGGCGCTCGGCGTTGGCCTCCAGCGCGCGGCCGGCCTTGTCGATCGTGGTGTGCATCCGGATGCACGCCATCACGTCCTGCAGCTCGCGCCGCTGCGGCACGTGGTAGAGCACCGCATTGGTCGCGACCATCGGCATGCGGCAGGTTTGCGCCAGCTCGGCGAGCGCGCGCAGGCGGCGCGCGTCGTCGGCACGGTGGCGGCGCTGGGCGGTGAGATGGATTCGAGAACCGAACAGACCGCGTAGGGCGATCAGACGGTCGCGGAACGCATCGTCCAGACGCTCGGGCGGAACGACGAGCGCGATCTGGCCGTCGCCGTGATCGGCGAGATCGGCCGCGTCGAGCGCGCACGCGCCTTTCTTCACGCGCGACTTGCCGACGGTGAGCAGGCGCGTGAGGCGGCCCCACGCGGCGCGGTCCGTGGGGTAGCAGATCAGGTCCGGCGTGCCGTCGCGGAAGACCAGGCGGCTGCCGACGATCGGACGGATGCCGACCTGCCGCGCCGCCTCGTGCGCGCGCACGAGGCCGGCGACCGTGTTGCGGTCCGCGATCCCGATCGCGGGCATCCCCAGTACCGAAGCGGTCGCCACCAGCTCCTCCGCCAGGCTCGCGCCGTGGAGGAAGGAGAAGCCGGTGCAGGCATCGAGTTCGATGTAGGGCACGGCGGCTCCGGGCTACAGCGTCTCGATCGACGGGGTGCGCACCCCGGTCCAGGTGGCGCGGACGATCGCGCCCTGGGTGACCGACTGGACCACGTGCGGCCACAGCGCGACCAGGCAGGTGCCGCGGGGCCGCCGGACCGAAGGATAGACGATCCCGTTGTGGCCCGCGCCGCGTGCCTCTCGCGCGAGCGCGTTTCCCGGGGGATATCCGATGGCGGGGTCCGGATGCAGGCAGACGGGCGGAGGGGCGATGCCGCGCAGATCGACGAACGCGCCGGCGAAGCTCGCCCACATCTCGGACCACTCGACGGTCGCGTGCCAGTCCTCCACGCGCTCCAGCTCGCGGCCGATGTGATACGTCACCTCGGCGGCGGAGGTCGCGGTGTCGAAGGCCGCGTACCAGGCGCCGAAGCCCGCGTCGTTGAAGCGGTTGCGCTCGCGCGGACGCCAATAGGCGAAGGCGGCGTTCACGAAGTTTGCGTGCGGCCGGCCGGACGGCAGGACGGCGCCGAGGGTTGCTTGTGCCGTGAGGCGGGCGCTCGTCCCGCCCTCGATCTCGGCCAGCGCGCGGGCAAGTTCCTCGATCTCCGCGCGCGACCGGGTCGCGGCCGCGGGATCATCGAGCAGGAGATGAAGCACGGGATCGCGCAGTCGGCCGGTCGCGACCAGCCGGACGGCGCGGGGCTCGGCGAGCAGGGTGACGGGGTAGTCCACCGGTCACAGGCCGCCGCGCAGCGCATCGACATGCTGCCGGATCTCGATCATGCCCGGAATGCCACGCTCGATCATGGCCTCGACCGGCGTCAGGTTCGTGAACAGCGGGCCGGCATTGCGCAAGCGCATCCAGCGGTCGGCCATGTCGTCCGCGAACAGAAGATGCAGCCCCTTGAAGACGCCGATCATCGCGGACACCCGCATCATCTGGTCCTGCGACAACGTCTGCTTCCACGCCTCGGCCTTGATGCGGTCCCACGTAGTCTCTGACACCCCGACGAGGGCGGCCGCCTCCGCGCCGGTGAGCTTCCAGACGCGCGCGAGACTGCGCAGCGCGACCAGAGCGGCGGGCGTCAGGCGAGCCCGGCTTTCCTCCGACGAGAAGGTCTGCGGCTGTCCCTCTCCGCCCCTGTCATGGCCGCTTGAGGCAAGCCCGGCGGCACTCTCGATGGTCTGCGGCATCGTCGGGCTCCCCTCCTGATGAGCCCGCATGTTGGTATCAATTGGTGCTACTACAAGCATCAATTGGGGTATATTTCGGCGGCTCACCCGAACAGCCCGTGCAGGTACCAGCGTGGCGTGCGGGCGCCGCCCATCAGGCCAGCGCGATAGATCCAGAACCGGGCGCCGTCGAGGTCCTCGACGCGGTAGTAGTCGCGCACCGGATCCTCCTCCCCATCCCCCGTCATCCCCCGCCGGCGCCACCACTCGGCGGCGATGCGCTCGGGGCCGTCGGCGGCGCGGACGCGGTGGGTCGTGCCGCGCCAGCGGAACAGGATCGGCGGGTCGTCCGGGACGGGGGCGATGACGTCGATGGGGACGGGGCGGCGGAACAGGCGGGCGGGGCGTTCGCGGGAAGGGTCGTCGGGCCAGTCGGGCTGCTTGGTCAGCGCCGGGACGCGGCGGACGGCGCGTTCAGGGATGTGGCTGCCGGCGGGGGCGGGGCGCCAGACCCGGCGCTCGCCGAGGCGGTTGGCGAGCTCGTCGACGGTGGCGGCGAGCGCGGTCTCCTGCGGGGCGGCGAGGTCGCCGAGGCGGCCCTGCGGTGGCGCGAGCGGGGCGGTGGCGGTCGCGGCGAGGGTGATCGCGTCGACACCGAAGCCGGGGTCGACGGTATCCAGTTTCGCGGTCAGCAGCTTGGTGATGTAGGCGGGGCCGCGGACGGGGAGGGCGGTGGCGATCGCGATTTCCGGGCGCACGTCGTCGACGCGAAGGAAGCGGGCGAGGAAGTGGCGGCCGCCACGGCCGGCGGCTTCCAGGCGCACGCAGAGGCGGCGGGCGAGGGCGTCGAGCGCGCGGACGAGATCCTCCGGAGTGCCGATCGGTTCGGCGAAGGGGAGGCGTTCCTCCCAGGGCGCCAGCGGGTGGGGCCAGACGATCGCCTCCGGGGCGCGGCCCTGCGCCTGGTCGAGGCGCAGGAGCGTGGCGGCGCCGTAGTGGGACGCGAGCTCGCCGCGGGGGAGGCGCGCCATCTCGCCGATGCTGCGCAGGCCGACGCGGCGCAGGCCCGCGACGGTGCGCGGGTCGAGGCGCAGCAGGGCGACGGGGAGCACGCCGATTGCGCGGGCCTCCTCGCCCGGAGGGACGATGGTGCAGTCGTCGCGGGCGGTGGCGGAGCGGGCCAGCGCCCAGGCGGCCCCGGGGGTGTCGGCGAGGGCGAGGCGGCAGGTCAGGCCCTGGCAGTGCATTCGCGTGCAGAGATCGGCGGCGAGCGCCGCTTCGCTGCCGAACAGATGGGCGCAGCCGGCGATGTCGAGCCAGAGGCCGTCGGGCGGGTCGGCGGCAGCGAGCGGGGTGTAGCGCTCGCACCAGGCCGCGAGTCGCACGAGCGCCGCCTGATCCTCCTCGGGGTCGGCGTTCATCACGGCCAGTTCGGGACATATGGCGCGGGCTTCGGAGAGCGACTGCTCCGGGCGCAGGCCGCGTTCGGCGGCGCGGGGGGAGATGGCGGCGAGGCGGCGGGCGCCGCGGACGCTCTCGACGGTGGCCAGCTCAGCCGTGGGCGCGAAGCAGCCGGCGCGGATCAGCCGCTGGGTCGGCCAGCTCGGCAACCACACGGAGAGCATGCGCGGCATCGTCGATCTCCAGCTCCATGATCCAGGCCCCCTCGGTCCCGCCGCGGGCGTGTTCCAGCGTCACCGCCCAGCGCGGCACGCCGGGGATGCGGCCCAGCGCGTCGGAGGGCAGGGCGGCGACCTTCCAGCGGGTCGCGGCGGCGCTGGTCTCACGGTCCGCGACACGACCGCCCCAGGACCAGCGGCGGAGCGCGAAGCCGGTGACGCCGTGGGCGCGGCAGGCGAATTGGAGGCGGCGGGAATGGGTGCGGGCGAACCGCGCCACTTCCCCCACCACGGCGGTCGCCGCGCCGCCGCGCAGCGTCGTCTCCATCGCCCCGAGCGTCTCGGCGTCGTCGCGGCTGCGGACCAGGATCAGACGGGCGGGGTCGAGGCCGTAGGGCAGCAGGCCGGGCGGGTGGAGGTCGTCGGTGGGGGCGATCCAGAAGATCGGACGGCCGCTGGCTTCGGGCAGGCGCGCGAGCAGGCAGGCGATGAAGCCCGCCGTCTCGGCCCCTGTCTCGCCGGCGAGGCCGTCGGCGGCGATTTCGTGCAGCGCGCCGAGCGGCAGTCCGCCCCCGGGAAGGCATCCGTCGATCCCTTCATCGCCGAATGGTAATGCACCATAACGATGCCCCGTCTCGCCGGCATGCATCGCGGCACGCAGGGCGGCGATGGTGGGGCGGGCGAGGGCGGGGCGGGGATTTGACATCGGCTGCGGATCAATGTTCGATATTTGTTCTCATATGGATTCCCCCG
>DATAPS010000046.1:0-7585 GCA_036265085.1 Acetobacteraceae bacterium
GCCGCCTTTCCACGGCGGCCCGCACCCCGCCATCGTGGCGGCCATGCATATGGGCGGACGCGAGCAGTGGGTATTTGCCGCCGGGCACGTAGCAGCCGACCGCGTTGACCGGGATATGTTTGTGGCCGAGCACGACGCCGGGCAGCGTCTCCACTTCGACCTCGCGAATCGATTCGCGCTGGGTCTGCGCGAAGTTGCGGACCTGTTCCTGCGCGAACCGGATGTCCTGGATGTTGCGCCGGGAGAGCTGCGCGAGGCAGTCGCGAATCTCGGCGGCGGTCAGGCGATAGTCGCTGCGGTCCCAGCCGTCGAACTTAATCGACAGCTCGCGGATTGCTGCGTCGCCGCGCGCCTCGATGTCCGCGAGGATGGCCTCGACGGTCGCGCGTACCTTCGCCGCGTCCTCGACGCGAAGGGCCGCGTCGCGCCCACGCTTGAGATGGCGGATCATGGTCCCTCCGGGCGTTCGTCTCTGCTGCGGCGGCTATGGCGCGCGTCAGTGCCCGGGGACAGGCGGGGCGGCGCGGGGGCGGGGGCTGTCGGTGAGGAGGCGATAGCCGGTCTCGGTGATGACGAGGCTGTCCTCGACGACGCCGGTGCCGAGGCCCTCGACGACGACCATCGGCTCGTAGGCCAGCGTCATGCCGGGCTGCAGAACGGCGCGGGAACCGGCGAACAGACCGCCGGGCGCCTCGAACAGGTCCATCCCGATGCCGTGGCCGAAGCCGGTCGGGCAGAAATCCGCCTCCCAGCGCGTGCCCTTCACGACACGGATGAGCCGCTGTGCGACGTCATCGACAGTGCGCCCAGGCCGCATCTCCTCGAGACCGGCGTGGTAGAGATCCTCGCCGATGGCGAGCAGGTCGGCGGCCTCGCCGGGCCGCGCCGGGCCGACGACGCAGGTCCGGCTCGTGTCGGAGACGTAGTGCCGGTAGCTCGCGCCGAGGTCGAGGAACACCATCTCGCCGGCTTCGAGCTTGCGGCGTCGCGGATAGGAGTGCTTCAGGCCCGCGAGCCGCCCTCCGACTACGCAGGTGCGGAACGACTCGATCGCCCCCATCCGCAGCATCGTGGCGACCGCGGCGGCGGCCACGTGGGTCTCCTCGACGCCGGGTGCCAGCGTCTCGAACACGGACCCGAAGGCGGCGTCGGCGATGCGGCCGGCTTCCTCCATGCGCGCGAGCTCCTCGGCGCTCTTGATCATCCGCGCGTTCGCGACCACCGCATCGGCGCGGCGCAGGCCGGGGAGGCGTGCGGCGAGGGCGGCGTGGAGGAAGCCTGGGATGCTGCTGCTGCCGACGAGGCCGATGTGCCGTGCGGGTGCCGCGGCATCGGCGGCCAGGGTCGCGGACTCGTCCGGCGCGCCGCCATAGATCGCGCCGACGGCGCAGCGAAGGTCGGCTTCGCGGCACGTCCAGACCATCGTGTGCATCGGCTCGCCGTGGAGCACGCCGTCGGTCGTGACGGTCAGTCCGCCATCAGCGCGGACGACGACGAAGCAGGTGCCGTAGAACGCTTGGTAATTGGTCAGCCAGCGGGCGTTCGCGTAGCTCGCCGGGCCGCAATAGATCAGCAGTGCATCGAGACCCTCGCGCGCCATGTTTTCGCGCACGGCGGCGACGCGGCGGTCGTATTCCCCGTCGGGGAATTCCTGCTCGAGATAGCTTCGGCGGGAGGCGAGGTCGAAGGGGACGTGCATCATCGCTGGGCTCCCTGGGCGGCGTTGCGTCCGGCGATGCGGCCGCCGACGAAGCACTCCGCCAGGTTGCCGCCGGACATGTAGATGTGGCCGAACACGCTGCCGATCTCGCCGGCCTCCCACAGACCAGGGATCGGCGCGCCGAAAGCGTCGAGCACGCGCTGCGCTTCGTCGTGCGCGGGGCCGCCCTGCGTGTTCGAGACGATCGGCACGACCGGGGCGGCCCTGAACGGCGGACGGGCGATCACGGCGCGGCCGATCGCGGGGCGGCCGAAGCGGTCGGGGGCGCCGGAGGCCGCGAGGGTGTTCCACTCGGCGATCGTGGCGGCGAGGGCGGCGGGATCGAGATCGAAAGCGGCCGCGATTTCGGCGAGCGTTTCGAAGCGGCCAAGGACGGCGTCGTCGAAGGCGCGGGGCGTCATGGCGCCGAAGCGGGCGGCCGTGGCGGCATCGTGCCAGGTCGGGGCGCAGAGCGGGTAGAGCGCGTCGCCATCGGCGTCGACGATCAGGATGGCAGGGAGGCGCGGGTGGTCGCCGGCGGCGAAGTCGTAGCCGTCGAGCGGGCGGTGCCCGGTGTCCTGCAGATAGGGCTCGTACTCGTTCATGAACCGCCTCCCGCTGCGGTCAACCAGAACCCAACTCATCGTGACATCCTCCCGAACCCCCTGGCCGGGCAGCCAGTCCGGGAGGCGCTTGAGGCGGATGCCGAAGCGGTACGCGGGGTCAGGGTGCCGGAAACCGTACGAGCCGTGATAGTGCCAGAGGTGCCAGAGCGACGCCCCGGCTTGTTGCGCCATGCGGAGGCCGTCGCCGGTGTTGCCGTGCAGCGCGGCCGAGAGAACCGGGGTCATTTGCCAGAACTGGCGGTGAAGGTCGGGGGAGCCTTCGAAGCCGCCGGTCGCCAGGACGACACCGCCAAGCGCCCGGATCGGCGCCCCCGCCTCCACCCCGACGACGCGGCCCTTCTCGATGATCAGCCGCTCCGCCCGGACCCCGCAGCGGACCTCGATGGCGCGGCGGCGGACGTTCTCGTGGACGACTTTGAAGAGCCGGGCGCCGGCGGGTGAGCCGCGAACGGCCGGATATTCGGCGGCGGCATCGAAGTTCGGCACCGCGTCGACGTTGACGAAGCCGAACGCATCGGTACCGGGGAAGGGGTAGTTGCCGGTCGCGGGGCGGGTCACCGCGGTCGCCCCGACGGCGGCGGCGAGGCCGCCGATGAAGGCGGGCATCTCGGCCATGCCCTCGGCCAGCACGCGCATCACCGGTTCGGGCGTCGTCTCGCCGTTAGTGGCCAGCAGATAGGCGAGTGCATCGTAGGGCCGGTCGGTGCAGCGGACGCCGCCGGCGCTGCAGACCGAGATGCCGCCCGGGCCGGGCTGTTTTTCGAGCAGGAGGACGCGGGCGCCGGCGTCGTGCGCCGCGATGGCCGCGACCGCACCGGCGTAGCCGAAGCCGACGACGATGACGTCGAAGCGCGCTTCCACGATCAGAGATGGCGCTCCAGAAAGCGCCGGACATCGCCGGCCCAGACGGCGGGACCGCTTCTCTCCAGCAGGTGGCCTTCGTGGTGGTTCACGCCGAACTCCGGAAAGACGCGTGACTGCACGATCTGCCCCGTGCCGGCCAGCGCCTGGGCGAGCTCGATCGTGGGGCGGATGGAATAGTCGTTGCGAGCCTGGATGAGGAACAGCGGCATCGCTACCCGCCGCGCAGCTTCATGCATCAGGGCGCGCAGGCCGGGCGTGCGATCCCAGTTCATCGCCGCACCCGCGAAATCGATGGCGCAAGTGAAGCGGTTCGTTTTCGAGGCGGCGAGCAGCGTCGTCGTGCCGCCGAAGGACGAGCCCATGACGCCAACATGGTCGGCGTCAATCTCGGACAGCGCCGCGACGACGTCGAGAGCTGCAAGAACGTCGTCGCTCTCCGCGTCGAGGCGACGGGCGAGCTGCGCGTCGTATTCCGGGGTGCCGTAGGGCGCGCTGACCTCCTCGCGCCATCCCGGACCTTCGGACGCGCCGTAGCCGCGCCGATGCGGCAGGAAGGAGGCAATGCCCCAGGACATCAGCAGCGATGCGGTGCCGGGGCGGGAGACGTCCTCCGTGCCCTTGTCGATGCCGCTGCCATGATTGGTGATGAGGCAGGGGAACGGTCCCGGTCCGGGCGGCAGATGCAGCCAGCCCTTCAGCCGGTATGGATCACCGGCGAAGGCGATCTCGCGCGGCAGGATCGCATGGCCGTCGATCGGCGTGTCGCGCATCCCGCTGGGCAGCCCGAGCGGGGCGGCGGCGAGCACCTGACGTTCGAAGCGCGTGATCAGCTTGCGTATCTCCGCACGCACTGCCTCGAACGCCGCGCTCGCGCCTCGGGCGATCAGATCGGCCCGCTGAGCCTCCGCGTCGGGAAAGGCGCATTGCCAGACGACGTCGGGCTCGCTGCCGTCGCCGCCTTCGCCGCGGATGAAGATTTCGCCCGGCGGCAGGCCCTCGTCGAGGCGAACGCGGCAGGCGCGGCGGCGCGTGGCGAGTACATCGGCGGCGCGGCCGGGATGGGCGAAGTAGTGGGTGCGCTCGATCACGCTCATCGGCGGCGGAGCCGCGGATCGAGGGCGTCGCGCAGGCCGTCGCCGAGCAGATTGAAGCCGATGATGGTGACCCCGATCACCACACTTCCGGAGACCGCGAGGATGGGGTCGCTGCGCAACTCCGGCAGTCCGTCGCGGATCATGCCGCCCCAGCTCGGCACCGGCTCCTGTACGCCGAGGCCGAGGAAGCTCAGCGTCGCCTCCGCCATGATGATGAAGCCGACGCCGACGGATGCCCGCACCAGCAGCGCGCCCGCGATATTGGGCAGGATGTGCCGGCGCAGGATCGCGGGCGCGCGCGTGCCGCAGGCGATCGCGGCGTCGATGTAGAGTTCCTGTTTCTGCGCGAGTACGAGCGAGCGGGTCAGCCGCGCGATCCCCGGCCACCACACGAGCGAGAGGGCGACGATGACGGTCAGGATGCCCGGCCCGAGCACCGCGGCGACGAGTATGGCGAGCACAACTTCGGGGAAGGCGAGCACGATATCGACGATGCGCATGACCACGGCGTCGACGCGGCCGCCGAGATATCCCGCGATCAGTCCGGCGGTCACGCCGACGAGCATCGTGATCGCGAGCACCGAGAGCGACACCGCGAGCGAGACGCGGGCGCCGTAGATGAGGCGGCTCGCGATGTCGCGGCCGAGCTTGTCCGTGCCGAGCGGATTGACCGCATCCGGCGGCGCCCAGGCGTTCAGGAGATCGGTTGCGTCGTAGGAGTGCGGGGCCAGCAGCGGCGCGAGGAGGGCGAGCAACGCGACGGCGAGAACGATCGCGACGCCAACGGCCCCGCTTCTCTCCGCGAGCAGTCGGCGGAGGAAGCGGGGGTTCACGCGGTCACCTCCAGCCCTTCGCGAATGCGCGGGTCGGCGAGCGCAAGGACAAGATCCACGAGCAGGCTGATGCCGGCGTAGAAGAGGACGAACAGCAGAACGACCGCCATCGCCACCGGATAATCGCGCGCGAAGACGGAATCGACCGCCAGCCGGCCGAGGCCGGGGATGTTGAAGATCGTCTCGACAACGACGGTATTGCTCAGCAACCCGCCGAGCATCACGCCCGCCGAGGTCGCGAGCGGGGGGACGGTGTTGCGGAAGGCGTGGCGCCAGATCACGAGCCCTTCGCGCAGCCCTTTCGCACGGGCGGTGCGCACGAAATCCTGCTGTAGCACTTCCAGCATGAAGGTGCGGGCGAGGCGGGCGACGTAGGCGCTCGCCGGGATCGCCAGCACGAGGACCGGCAACACGGCCTGCCGGAACGTCCCCCAACCCGCGACGGGGAGCGCATTCAGCTTCACGCTGAGCAGGTACACGAGGAACGTCGCGACCGCGAAGTTCGGGATCGACAGCCCCGCGACGAGCGCCAGGATGATCGCGGTGTCCTGCGGCCGGTTGCGGTGGATGGCGGCCTGCACGCCAGCGAGCGAACCGATCACCAGCGCGACGCTGAGGGCCGAAAGCGCCAGCAGCGGGCTGATCGCCAGGCTGTCCCGCAGCACCTGCGCCACGGGCATGTGGACATAGCGGAACGAGAGCCCGAAGCGGCCGGTGACGATCTCGCCGAGATACTGAACGAATTGCACGGTCAATGGCCGGTCGAGTCCGTATTCGGCCCGCAATCGGGCCGCCATGTCGAGGTCGGCGGAATGATCGGAGAGCATCACCGACACCGGGTCGCCCGGGAGGGCCCGCACGGCGGCGAAGGTCACCACGATTGCGACGATGATGACCGGCACCAGGCCCGCGATGCGGCCCAAGAGAAAGCGGCGCATGCCGCAAATCAGTCGATCACGATCTTGTCGAAGAGCGAGAAGCCGAACGGCGTCAGGGTCACGTTATGGACGTTCGGTTTGCGCAGGCCGACCGATGCGGTGATCGGCAGCGGGACCATTCCGTAGTCGTCGAGCAGGATCTTTTCGGCCTTGTGGTAGAGCGCAAACCGCTGCGTGTCGTCCGGCGTCGTCAGCGCCTGGTCGATCAGCGCATCGTAATCCGCGTTCTTCCAGCGCGGCCGGTTGTACGGGCTCGTGCTGTACCACATGTCGTGCAGGAAGGTGGCCGCGTCGGGATAGTCCTGCGTCCAGCCCCAGGGGAAGAACGGAACCTCCCCGGCGTTCATTGCGTGGATGAACGTCGCTCGTTCGACCACCTTCACGGTGACCGTCATCCCGAGCAAGCGATGGAACTGGTCGGCGTAGTAGGCGAGCTCATCCTTGGCCGCGTCGGTGCTGCTGATCTCGATAGGCGGCAGGCCTTTCCCGTCGGGGAATCCGGCATCCGCCATCAGCTGCTTCGCGCGGTCGGGGTCGTAGCGCTGCGGCGGCAGATCCGGATTGTAGCCTGGCACGCCCGGCGTGACCGCGCCGTTGAGCGGGAAGGCCGCGCCGCCGTAGAGGCCCTTGATCATCGCCGGGCGATCGATCGCGAGGGAGAGAGCTTCGCGGACGCGCTTGTCCTTGAACGGCGCGTATAGGTTCTGATTCATGCCGAGATAGTTCGCCTGGGCGCGCGGCACCCGGATCAGCTCTTTGGCGTAGCGGTCATCGCGGAGCACGCGGCGGATGGCCGCGGCATAGACATCGACGAAATCGAGCTCGCCGGCATCGTATTGCGACAAGGCGGTGTTGGCATCCGGCACGATCAGGAAGCTGATGCCGTCGATCTTCGGCGCGCCGCGCCAGTAGGACGGATTGGCGTCGAGATCGACGGAGACGCCGCGGCGCCATTGCTTGAATTTGTACGGTCCGGTGCCGGCCGAGACCTTCGTCATCCAGTCCGGCCCCTGCTCGGCGACGATGCCGCTGTCCATGAAGAAGATCGGATAGATCGGGAACAGCACGTCGGGCTTGGTGAAGGCGATGTCGATCGTGTGGTCGTCGACGATCCTGACGCCGGTGATCTCGGGGGCCTTGCCGTCCTTGAAGGCGGCGGCGCCCACGACATTGGCGAGATAGGGAACGCTCAGGCCGCCCTTGCTGCCGGGACGAAGGATCTCCTCGATCGTGTATTTGACGTCCTTGGCGGTGAACGGACGGCCGCTATGGAATTTTACGCCTTGGCGGAGGTGGAAGCGGAAGCCCGGCCCAGGCGAGAGCGGTTCCCAGCTGGCGGCGAGGGCCGGGATGTTCTGGCCGGTGTCGTCGGTGGTGGTGAAGCCCTCGTAGACGTTGCGGAGGATACGGCCGGCGACGATCTCGGAGAGGGTGATCGGGTCCATCTGCGCGGGGTCGGCGACAACGTTGATGCGGAAGGTCTTGGCGTCGGCGGCGCCGGGCATGTGGAGCGCCGCGGCGACGCAGATCA
>DATAPS010000047.1:0-4924 GCA_036265085.1 Acetobacteraceae bacterium
ATCACGAGCGCCATGAAGATGGTCGCAGCGTCGAAGCTGCGGCGCGCGCAGACGCAGGCGGAGGCTTCGCGTCCCTATGCGCAGCGGATGGAACGCATGCTGGCGGCGCTCGCGCAGTCGGCAGCGGGCAGCCCGACCGCGCCGCGCATGCTCGTCGGAACAGGCAAGGATCAGACGCATCTGCTGATCCCGATCACCGCGGAACGCGGCCTCGCCGGCGGGTTTAATTCGAATATCGGGCGACTGACGCGCAACATCACGCGGCGGCTGCTGTCCGAAGGAAAGACGGTCCGCATCCTTCCGGTCGGCCGCAAGGGCCGCGACTATCTGCGCCGTGAATTTGCCTCCAACATCGGTGAGGACGTGAGCTTTGCGGGCAAGAAGACCGTGAGTTTCGAGGACGCGCGCGATGTGGCGCAGCGCGCGAGGCGGATGCTGGACGCGGGCGAAGTCGATGTCGTCACGCTCGTCTACAACCGCTTCCACTCCGTGGTGTCCCAGATTCCCACCGAGCAGCAGCTCGTCCCGATGACGTTGCCACAGCGCACCGAGACCCACGGCGAGGGTGGCGCGAAGGCGATCTACGAGTTCGAGCCCGACGAGGAGACGATCCTCGCGCGCCTGCTGCCGCAGAACTTCGCGATACAGATCTATCGCGCGATCCTTGAAAGCCAAGCCGGCTTCTTCGGGGCGCAGATGGCGGCGATGGACAACGCGACGCGGAACGCAGGCGACATGATCAAGCGGCTGTCGCTGAACTACAATCGTGCGCGGCAGGCCAATATCACGAACGAGCTGATCGAGATCATCTCGGGGGCTGAGGCTCTCTAACGGCGGGTCGGGACCCGCCTACGCGCCGGACGGTCGGGCGGGTCTCGACCCGCCGTGCAAGAACAGGGGTTGAGTAACATGGCGACGAACAGTGTGGGGCGCGTGACGCAGGTTCTCGGCGCCGTCGTGGACGTGCAGTTCGAGGGCGACCTGCCGTTCATCCAGAACGCGCTGCTCACCAAGGTGCAGGACCGTCCGCTGGTGCTCGAAGTCGCGCAGGAGCTTGGCGAGAAGACCGTGCGCACCATCGCGATGGACAGCACCGACGGTCTTGTGCGCGGCCAGGAGGTCAGCGACACCGGCGGACCGATCACCGTCCCGGTCGGGCCGGAGACGCTCGGGCGCATCATGAACGTGATCGGCGACGCGATCGACGAGCGCGGCCCGATCACCACGAAACAACGCTACCCCATTCACCGCGACGCTCCGAGCTTCGAGGACCAGGCGACGTCGGCGGAGATCCTCGTCACCGGCATCAAGGTCATCGACCTGCTCGCGCCCTATCTCAAGGGCGGCAAGACCGGCCTGTTCGGCGGCGCCGGCGTGGGCAAGACCGTGATCATCCAGGAGCTGATCAACAACATCGCCAAGGCGCATGGCGGCGTGTCGGTGTTCGCGGGTGTGGGCGAGCGCACGCGCGAGGGCAACGACCTCTATCACGAGATGATTGACGCGGGCGTCATCAAGCTCGGCGAGAACACCGCCGAAGGTTCGAAGGTGGCGCTTGTCTATGGCCAGATGAACGAGCCGCCGGGTGCCCGGGCACGCGTCGCACTCTCCGGCCTGACCGTGGCGGAGTACTTCCGCGACGAGGAGGGCCAGGACGTGCTGTTCTTCGTCGACAACATCTTCCGTTTCACCCAGGCGGGCGCGGAAGTTTCTGCGTTGCTCGGGCGCATTCCCTCCGCGGTGGGCTATCAGCCGACGCTGGCGACCGACATGGGCGCGCTGCAGGAGCGAATCACCTCGACGCACAAGGGCTCGATTACCTCGGTGCAGGCGATCTACGTGCCCGCCGACGACCTGACCGACCCGGCACCGGCGACGTCGTTCGCGCACTTGGATGCGACGACGGTGCTGTCCCGCCAGATCGCGGAGCTCGGCATCTATCCGGCGGTGGATCCGCTGGACTCGACGTCGCGTTCGCTCGATCCGCGCATCGTCGGTGACGAGCACTACGCCGTCGCCCGCGAGGTGCAGCGGGTGCTCCAAACCTACAAGTCGCTGCAGGACATTATCGCAATTCTCGGCATGGACGAGCTTTCCGAAGACGACAAGCTCGTGGTTTCGCGCGCCAGAAAAATCCAGCGTTTCCTGTCGCAGCCGTTCCATGTGGCGGAGGTGTTCACCGGCACGCCTGGCCTGTTCGTGCCGGTGGCGGACACGATCCGCAGCTTCAAGGCGATCGTCGCCGGCGAATACGATCACCTGCCGGAGAGCGCGTTCTACATGGTCGGCACGATCGAGGACGTTCTGAAGAAGGCCGAGAGCCTGAAAGCCAACGCCTGATGCCGGTCGACCTCGAGATCGTCAGCCCCGAGAAGCTGCTGCTCTCGCGGGCGGTCGACATGGCCGTGATCCCGGCCTCCGAAGGCGAGCTGGGCGTGCTGCCGAACCATGCGCCGATGATCGTGCTGCTGCGCGGCGGCACGATCCGCATCTATGCGGGGCAGCAGGTGACGGATACGCTCTATGTCAGCGGCGGTTTCGCGGAGATCACGCCGGAACGGGTGACCGTGCTCGCTGACGAGGCGATCCCGGTGGGCGAGCTGTCGCGCGCCGAGGGCGAGCGGCGGCTACAGGCGGCGCAGGCGGAGTACGATGCCGCCGACAAGATGGACGTGCCCGCGCTCGACGCGGCGATGGACCGGATGCAAGCCGCGCGCGCCATGGTCGAGGCGTCGCCGTCGGCCTGATTTCGGCGGGTCCCGACGATGACGGACGCGCCGATCCTGCTGGCGAAGTACTATTCGGCGCCTTCTGTCTTCCAGGCCGAGAACTTGCTGCGCGAGGCCCGGCGGCAGAAGGGGCTGCCCCTCAAGCCCGTTCCGCAGGTTTGCGTGCTGGATCCCGATGGGGATCTCGTCGCCAGTGTCCGCGCGGCCGGGCGGGCGCGTCAAAGCCCGGGGTGGGCCTGCTATCACACCAAGCTCGACGAGATCGACCACGGCGGCGAGACCTTCGGAATCGTCGGGTGCGCCGTCGGTGCGGCGTTCGCGGTGCTGGTGGCCGAGCAGCTTTTCGCGTCCGGCTGCCGGCTTCTGATCAGCGTGACATCGGCCGGCCAGCTCGTGCCGCTCGGCGAGCCGCCGTATTTCGTGCTGATCGAGAAGGCGCTCCGTGACGAGGGCACGAGCTACCACTACGCCGCACCTGCGCCGTTCGCCGAGGCCGACCCGGCGTTGATGGACCCGATCATGGCGTCGCTCGCCGACTTTCCGTTCCCAGTGCATCGCGGCCCGAGTTGGACGACCGATGCGCCGTTCCGGGAAACCGAGGCCGCGATCGCGGCCGCCGTCCAACGAGGCGCGGTGGCGGTCGAGATGGAGGCGGCTGCCCTCTATGCGTTCGCCCACGCACGCAACCGTGCTGTTGTTTGCTTTGCGCATGTAACCAACCGCATGGCACAGATCGAAGGGGACTTCGAAAAGGGTGAGGCGGACGGCGCGACGGCGACGCTTTCCGTCATCGCCGCCGCCACGAGCGCATGGAGAGCCGCGCATGAGGCCGAATCCGATCGCTGACGTCTGGGCGTTCCTGACCAAGCCCGATTGGCCGACCCCCGTTTATTGGCTGCTGCTCGTCGCGAGCGTCCTCGTCGCGGTGGCGGTGTGGCGTCGCGATCCGGACCAACAATCTCCCCGTCGGATCGGCCTGGGGCTGCTGCGTGTACTGATCGGTGCGATGTGGTGGCAGCAATCCCTGTGGAAGATCCCGCCCAACTATGACGGCCTCACCTACTACTTGAAGGAGATGATCGACCACGCGGCGGTGATGCTGCAGAGCACGCTGGTGCGCGACATCGTTCTCCCGAACATCGGCCTGTTCGGCCCCTTGGTGTATCTGCTCGAGGTAGCGATCGGCGTGTCGCTCACGCTCGGATTGCTGACGCGCGCGAGCGGGGTCCTGGGCGTCCTGATGGCGCTCAATCTCTGGCTCGGCCTCTATTCGGCGCCTGGTGAGTGGCCGTGGACCTATTTCTTCCTCGTCGTCATTCAGTGCTGGTTCGTGATCGACCCTCCCGGGTTCAGCCTCGGCCTCGACGCTCTCGTCGCCCGCCGGTCGATGCGGACTCGCGTAGTCGCCGCCTGACCGGCTACGCGGACTGAAAGGCCGGCAAAGAACCGGGCGCTCGCGCGTTCTGACACGTTCCACGCGCGAGGAATCACCATTTGACTCTCCACCAGTTCGAAGCCTTCGCGATCATCGCGGCAATGCTCGCGCTGTTCGTCTCGGACCGTCTCCGCTACGACCTGGTGGCAGCTCTGGCCCTTTCAGCCGCGGCGCTGACCGGCATCGTGCCGGCGAACAAGGTGTTCGCCGGCTTCGCCAACCCGGTGATCATCATTATCGCGGCCGTCCTCGTGCTCGGCCGCGCGATCGCGGTCTCCGGCGTGGTCGAGGCGGGGATCCGGCCGCTGCTCGACCGCTTGCGCTCCGCGTCCCTGCAGATCGGCGCTCTCGCGGCCTGCGTCGCCGTCCTCTCCGCTTTCATCAAGAACGTCGGCACGCTCGGGATCTTCATGCCCATCGCGATTCAGGCAGCGGACCGCGCCAAGCGTTCGCCGTCGCTCTATCTGATGCCGCTGTCGTTCGCGTCCCTGATCGGCGGGACGATCACGCTGATCGGCACGTCGCCGAATCTGCTGATCTCCGCGGTCAGGCAGGAGGTGCAGAACCGCCCGTTCGGACTGTTCGACTTCACGCCCGTCGGCCTGCCGCTCTCGATTGGAGCGGTCGCGTTCCTCGCTGTCGGCTGGCGGCTGATCCCGAAGGGACGCCGCGGCCGGACGCCCAACGAACGCCGGTTCGAGGTCGAGCGCTCCACCAGCGAAGCCCGTCTGCCGGAGGGCTCGCCGCTCGTGAACCGCAC
>DATAPS010000048.1:0-1650 GCA_036265085.1 Acetobacteraceae bacterium
AGCCAGATCACGCTGCGCAGCGTGACCGTCGAGACCGCGCAGGACGGCGCGGCGCTGCCGGACGGGGCGGTGCTGATCTTCGTGGAATACGAACTGACCGAGACGCGCACGGTGCGGCAGACCCAGGTTCAGGTCATCTGACATGGCGGAGCCCAAGGACCGCTTCATCGAGCTGCTGAAATCGACCACGCTCAACGGGATCGATTTCGTCGAGCTCGACCCCGCCGATCCCACGATCCTGCGCGTGCATTTCTTCAACGCGGTGCCGGTCGCGGTGGCGGGGATCGCGGCCACGATCGGTGGCGGCGACCGGATTCCCACCGTCGTGGTGAAGCCGATCGACAATGCGACGGACTGGTCCACCGACGCCGAAGGCCGCCCGCTGCTCACCCTGCACGTGCTGGGCGAAGGGGATTTCTCCGACTACACGCTCGGCATCACCGGCGCGCCGCTCGACATCTTCTATGCATGCACGCGCTTCTCCTTCAAGGCGCTGTGCCCGAGCGATTTCGATTGCGCGCCGCTCCCGCCCTTCTGCCCGCCCGACGACACGCCGCTGCCGCCGATCGACTATCTCGCCAAGGACTACCGAAGCTTCCGCCAGGCGCTGAGCGACTTCTCGGCGCTGCGCTACCCGGAGTGGCAGGAGCGGTCCGAGGCGGATTTCGGCATGGTGATGCTCGGGGCGCTCTCGGCGGTGGGCGACGAGCTCAGCTACACGCAGGACCGCGTCGCGGCCGAGGCGACGCTGGAGACCGCGACGCAGCGCCGCTCCCTCGTCTCGCTGGCCCGCCTCGTCGATTACGAGCCGCGCCCGGCGACCAGCGGCACCGCGATCATCCAGTGCAACGTGACGACGACGGCATTGTCCGCTGGCGCGCGCATCAGCGCGACCGCGCCCGATGGGAGCCCCGTACCGTTCGAGATCGGCACGGGGCTCGCCGATGCGACGACCTACACCGTCTCGCCGCTGTGGAACAACGGCATCCCCCCCTACTGGTTCGACGATAGCCAGCTCTGCCTGCTGCGCGGCGCGACCGGGATGTGGGTGCAGGGAACCGGCTTCGGCTTCCTCGCGGGACTGGCGCTGCTGATCCAGACGGAGCTGCCCGGCGAGAGCATCCGGCAGATCGTGCATCTCACCGAGCCCGGCTTCGAGACCGCCGATCCACTGTTCCCGCCGGGCGGGCCGCCGACGCCGGTGACGCGCATCCGTTGGGGCACGGGCGACGCGCTGCTGCGCGACCGCGACCTGAGCAAGACGCGGCTCGCGGGCAATCTGCTGCCCGCAACCCAGGGCGAGCGCGTGCTGGAAAGCTTCGCGATCGATACGCCGCCGGTCACGCAGCCCAACACGCCGCTCGCGATCGTCCGGCGCGGGCCGAACGGCAGCGACGCGCAGCCGAAGCCCGTCTATCGCTTCGGCCTCGCGCGCGCCCCGCTCGGGTGGCTAGCCGGCCCCGACCCGGCGCAGCCGCCCGCGCCGGAGATCCAGCTCGCACGCCGGCTGCCCGCGGCGCAGAACTGGCTATTCTCGCGCTCGCTGCTGGACGCGGACGCGCTGGAGCCCGCCTTCACCGTCGATCCGGTCGCGTGGCGGGCAATCGCCTGGGGCAATGACGGCAAGCCGACGCAGTACGAGATCGACGG
>DATAPS010000049.1:0-9830 GCA_036265085.1 Acetobacteraceae bacterium
GCGTTTTGTCGAGCTTGCCTGGGTGTTGCGTGTGCGCGTGAAGACCCTGCCGAGCCAGCGCTGGTCGGTGATGCGCGAATTGAACCGCCGCGTGAAGTACCGCTTCGACGAACTCGCGATCGAGAGCCCATTCACCAGTCATCGTTCTCTCAGCGGCGCGCCGCCCGTGCCCGTCGCAGCCCCTGCCGCCAAGCCCGCGCCATCCTCGCCGGAGGTAAGCCCCGCATGATCACGCTCGAACCGGCTGCCGCAAACACGATGATCAGCAGAGGATTCGCGTTCCTGCACGCGCCGGAATCCCGCCGCTGGCTCGAGGAATTCGGGCGATTGGGCGATTGGAACAAATTCACCGCGAGCTGGGATGCCATGCAGCGTGACACCTATATGCGCGACGGCGGCCGGTACCGCAGGCGGCGGCATGCAATCTTCGCGACGCGCCCGGGAGAGCCGGTCCGGCGCTGCGCGCACGCGCCGCATTTTCAGACGCTCGACTACAACAACCTCAATGGCGGTATCCGGCGCTGGTTCGAGCCGATGCCGCCGGCGATCGGCGCGAGCGAGACCCTCGGCACGATCCTGCGTGCAACACGCTCGCTGTTCGACGATCTGCGGCCGGGCACGTCCTGGCACGTCGAGCTGCATCAGTTCCGCATCGAGGCGCAGCTGGGCGAGGCGGGCCAGCCGACGCCAGAGGGCATGCACCGCGACGGTGTCGATTATGTCCTGGTGCTGCTGATCGGCCGGCGCAACATAGCAAGCGGGACGACGACGATCCACGACCTGGGCGGGCGTACGCTCGGGAGCTTCACGTTGACCGTGCCGCTGGACGCGGCGCTGGTCGACGACTGTCGCGTGTTCCACGGCGTGACGCCCGTTGAGCCACTGGTGGCAGGTGCGCCGGCGTTCCGCGACGTTCTCGTTGTCACGTACCGCGCGCGGTAGGAAGGCGGTCCGCCGTCACACGATCAGCCGCTCCGAGCGTGGGTCGAACACGCGGAGCTTGCTGGTGTCGACAGCGAAGCGGCCGGAGCTGCCGGGCCGTAGCCGGATGTCGGGGCAACGCGGGCGATGGCGCGTTGACTGCCGAGGCCGAGTATGACCAGCGTTTCCGCGCCGGTTGGCTGCGGTTCGGCGATGCATTCCGGGCAGATGCCGACGACGATCTCGCCGTCAAGGAACGGCGTGAGCCGACATCAGCGGCGGCAAGAGCGCCAGTAGGGCAAGATGGCATCGCGCCAGCGCCGCCGCTCCGCCGAGGCCTCGCCCACTCCGACGTCGTGGCGAGCGTTGAGCCCCAGACGTCCTCGCCAGACGCAACGATCGGTCAGCGCGCGCTGTCGACCCGCGTCGGCGGGCCGGGATTACGCTTCCTTCGGCTTGAGGTCGGCGCTGTGGATGAACTCGGTTAGCACGTCGATGATCGGCGCGGTGATCGGCGGCGGGGTGGTTGTCCTGCGGCGCCGGTCCGCTGACGAAGTCGTTGAAGGTGAAACCGCCGTTGATGATGTTACCCGGCGCCCGGCCACCCATCAGCATCATCACATCTCGCCGTGCATGAAGGGCGTGCCACCGGCACGCTCCAGCTCTGCGAGGCGATGTTCGGGTTCATCCAGGACGCGAGCTTGCGAGTCTGCTCGAACGCGGCAAGCACCTCGGCGACGGCTAGCGCGTCGCCGTCGAGTTCCATGACAGCGCAGCGGTAGACGTAGGGGCTGATGCCGTTAAGTGCGTTCTCCCACCTCATGCCGCCGTCCCAACGGATGCCGCCGTGGGCGAGCGGGACGATGCCGGCCGCCTTCATCTTCTGGGCGAGTGCGTTGAACTCGGCCCAATCGGTGGGAAGTGGTGGAGCCTACCTTGTCAATCGCCGTCTTGGACACGAACAGCGTGTTGATGCGGTGGGCCTGCAGCGGCAGCGCGATCGAGTGGCCGTACGGCTTGTGCAGCTTGGCAAACTCGGGGGAGACGAACTTTCCGTAGCGGGTCTCGGCGACGACACTGTCGAGATCGACGGTAGGCGCGATCTCGACCAGGCGGCGATTTCCGGCCCTTTCAACTGCGACGCGGGCCGCGGGTCGCCGCCCATTAATCTGGGCACGCGGCTTGTTCATCATCTCGGCCGTGAACCGGCACCGGCTTCTGCTGCCACATGCCGTCGTTCTGCTTGAAGAGTTTGCCGAGCGCGGTGATCGCGACGCCGTCGCTGCCGGCGGGCCCATCGCGAGATGACGGTGACGCGCGGGTTGCCTGCCTTCACGATCCGTCCCAGGCGCGGCGATCCGATCTGCGGAGCCGGCGAGGACAGTGCGCGAGAGAGTGCAGGCATTACCTTCCCCGCCATTTGCAGTTCCCTTGGCGACGTTCGCAACGAGTCTAGACGCAGCACTGCCTGGGCGTCACGCGCTTGCGTGCCTCACACGTCGACTTCCTCGACCGTCTTCGCCCGCTCTTGGATGAACTGAAAGCGCAGTTCGGGACGGCGCCCCATCAGACTCTCGACCAGGTCGTTGGTCCGGGCGCGCTGTTCCGGGGGGGTTACGACCTTCAGCAGCGTGCGGCGCGCCGGGTTCATGGTGGTTTCCTTGAGGGCCGCAGGCGGCATTTCGCCGAGACCTTTGAAGCGGCTGACTTCGACCTTTGCGTTCGTCGTGAAGGTCTTGGTCTTCCGCTCGCGGTCGGCGTCGTCCATCGCGTACACCGACTTCGCCCCCTGCGTGAGGCGGTAGAGAGGCGGCTGGGCCAGGTAGAGATGTCCGTGCCGCACGAGTTCTGGCAACTCGCGGTAGAAGAACGTCATCAGCAGTGAGGCGATATGCGCGCCGTCCACGTCGGCATCCGTCATGATGATGATTCGGCCGTAGCGCAGGCGGATGCGGTCGAAGCGGTCGCCGACCCCGCAGCCGAGCGCTTCGATCAGGTCCTTGAGTTCCTGGTTCTGCCGGAGCTTCTCCGTCGATGCACTGGCGACGTTGAGGATTTTTCCGCGCAGCGGGAGGACGGCTTGGGTGGCCCGGTCGCGCGCCTGCTTGGCGGAACCGCCGGCGCTGTCGCCTTCGACGAGGAACAGCTCGGTGCGGCCGGCGTCCTCCACGGTGCAGTCGGCGAGCTTACCTGGGAGGCGGAGCCGCCGAGTAGCGGATTTCCGGGAGACGTCCTTCAGCTCGCGCTTGCGGAGGCGTTCCTCGGCGCGGTCGATGACGAAGGCGAGCAGGTTTTCGGCCTGGGTCGGGTCGCCTGCGAGGAAATGGTCGAACCGGTCGCGGAGCGCCGTCTCGACGAGGCGCGCGGCTTCCGGACTGGTCAGCTTTTCCTTGGTTTGACCCTGGAATTGCGGGTCGCGCAGGAACACGGACAACTTGCCGCCCATGCTGACCACGACGTCATCGGCCACGATGTTGCCGGCGCGCTTGTTGCCGCGGTGATCGGCCCAGGCGCGCAGCCCTTTCAGCAGCGCCGTGCGGCAGCCGGTCTCGTGTGTGCCGCCCTGCGCCGTGGGCACGGTGTTGCAGTAGGAGTGCAGAAACGCGTCCCCATCATCGAACCAAGCCAGTGCCCATTCCAAGCGGCCGGCGCGCTGCCCATTCGTAGCGGGTGGAAGGTCGGCTTCGCCCGCCCACATCGGGGCCGCCAGGGTCACCGTGCCGATATCCGCCTCGAGGCTTTCGCGCAGACCGCCCGGGAAGTGAAGCACGGCTTCGGCGGGGATCTCGTCCTTCCACGCTTTCAACAGCACCTGATCGCAGGCCCAGCGGATTTGCACGCCGCGGAAGAGATAAGCCTTGGACCGGCACAGCCGGTACAGGCGGGCCGGGCTGAAATGCAGACCGGGAAATATCTGAGGATCCGGCTTAAAGCGAATGGTGGTGCCGCGGCGGTTGGCGATGCCGCCGGCGTTGACGAGTTTGGTCACGGCCTTACCGCGGGCGTAGCGCTGCTTCCACAGCGTACGGTCGCGGGCGACCTCGATCTCCAGCGTCTCGGAGAGGGCGTTCACGACCGAGCTGCCGACGCCGTGCAGGCCGCCCGATGTCTCATAGACCTTGCCGCCGAATTTGCCGCCTGAATGCAGTGTGGTGAGGATCACCTCGAGCGCCGACAGGCTCTTGAACTTGGGGTGCGGGTCGACGGGTATGCCGCGGCCGTTGTCGCGGACCGTGAGGAAGTCGCCCGGCTCGAGCGTGACCTCGATGAAGGTAGCGTGACCGGCAACCGCTTCGTCCATCGCGTTGTCAAGGATCTCAGCGGCGAGATGATGCAGAGCAGTCTCGTCCGTGCTCCCAATATACATACCGGGCCGGCGGCGGACCGGTTCGAGGCCTTCGAGGACCTCAATATCTTTGGCAGAATACGAACCGTCTCGCGCCCCGCCCTTGCCGGACGATGGCGCGCCAAAGAGATCGTTCATGCTGTGTTCCCGTGCTCCGGCCGCACTCTAACGAGCGCGGCCGGAGCCGGGCAAGGACGAGTGCGTCGGGCCGGCATATGGGCTTCGAGGAACCAGAGCCACTTGTCAAGACCGCGGGAGACCTGGGCGAAGACGACCACCATTTTAGCATCGCCGGCTTCATCGGCATCGTCAATGTTCTTCCGCACCGCATTGGCACATTGGCCGGTGCGCGCGATCCGCGCGCGAAGGTGGTCTTCGACCTTATAGATGTCACTCGGATGTGGCTTCAGCTTGCTGCTCATCCCCACGATTTGCGAGGGGGCGAGCAAGGGCTGTATCGCGACACGCGACGGCGGCGAGGTAAAACCCGCCGTTTACGCGAAGTTGCGCTGCTCGCGCACGGATGGCGGGCGGTGAGGCGGTACGGCGATGTAGCGGTTGGGCGCGCATGGCTCGCCACGGTGGAATGAGAGCGCGTACGCAATACAGCCCCGGTCGGCCTCGCCCATGCGAATCGCCTCGCGGAGATGGTCGGTCCAGTTCTCCATGGCCCAGATTTCGATCCAACCCTCAGCGTGCGCCACGTCCTCGTAGAGCTGCCAAATCACCGCGCCGGCGCGTCCGCGCGCGTCACGGACATCCGCCATGGCGGCGAGGAAGGCCTCCCGGTCGCCCGGACTGATCCGATAGGTCTGGGTCTCCAGCACACGCGCCCGCGTCTCGGCGAGCACTGTTGCCAGTTCCGGCGCGACTCGATGGGGTGCCAGAGGGGCCACTGCCCGTGCTGAGGCGGAGGAGGCGGCGTCGACCTGGTCGAGATCGAAGCTGCGTACGACGACGGCGAGCGCGAGCCCCGTCGCGGCTGCGGCGAACAGTGTGGAGGGGAGGCCGATCACCGTCCCGAGCCAGCCCCAGAAGAAGGTGCCGGCAGCGAGCGCGCCGTTGAAGGCGAGCTGGTAAATGGCGAGCGAGCGGGAGCGGACCCAGGGCGGCGCGGCAAGCTGGGCAGCGCCTTGTGCGACCGCGGACGCGGCGACCCAGCCGATGCCGAAGACCATCATTCCGAGCGAGGCGGCGAGCCAGTGCCGTGACAGCGCCAGGATCGCCACGCCGGCGAACGAGAGCAGGCTGCAGAAGAACACCGTCGCGTTGCGGGTGAATTTTTCGCGGACCTGCGGCAGCATCAGCCCGGCCGTCACGCCGCCGATCCCCATCAGCCCGAGCAGCGCGCCATAGACGGCGGCGCCGAGATGCAGTTGCTCGCGGACAACGAGTGGCAGCAGCGCCCAGGGCGCAGACGCGGGCATGAAGAACGCGGCCGCGCGGACCATCGCGGCCCGCATCGCCGGCGTGTGGCGGACGAATCGCATGCCGACGCGCATCGCGCTGACGAGGTGCTCGCGCGGCAGCGGGCCGCGCCGGCTGCGGCGGTGCCAGGCAAGCAGGGCGGCGATCACGGCGAAATAGGACACCGCATTGAGTGAGAAGGTCAGCCCCGCGCCGCCGAACACGACGAGGAAGCCCGCAAGCGCCGGACCGACCGCGCGGGCGATGTTGAAGCCGACGCCGTTCAGCGCGATCGCCTGTGCCAAGTCCTTCCGCGGGACGACATCCGCCATCACGGAGCCCCAGGCGGGGTTGTTCATGGCGGAGCCGATGCCGATCGCGAACGTGAACGCGAGTAGCCCCCAGGCGCCGGTCTGGCCGGCATAGGTCAGCGCAGTCAGGGCGATCGCGGCGAGCAGCATCCAGCTCTGTGTGCCGATCAGGAACCGGCGCTTGTCGATGATGTCCGCCAGCGCCCCCGCGGGGAGGGCGAGCAGGAAGACCGGCAGGATCGTGGCGAGCTGCACGAGACTGACGGTGAGCGCGTTCGGCGAGAGCGACGTCATCAGCCAGCCCGCGCCGGTATTCTGCATCCACACGCCGAGGGAACCGACGACGTTGGCCAACCACAGCATGCGGAACAATGGATGGCGCAGAGGTGCGAGGGCGACTGGCGGGCGCATGGCCGCGAGTGTTTGCAGATCGGTGCGGCAGAAGAAAGGCCCCGGGGCTGCCGGCGCGGCTCAGTCGGACTCGCGGTGCACGTCATGCCCCAGTACCCGCCGTCCGTGCTCGGCATGGTCAGCCAGTCCTTGCGCTGCAGAGTGGTCTTCGTGTCGCGGTAGCCGTTGTCCCAGTGATCACGCATCGACGTGGCGCTGAAATCGTAGTCTTTCGCCTGACCCTCGTAGGCGGCCTGCTGGTAGATCAGGTGAAGGATCACGACTCCGGTAACCGCTCGAGCTCCCGTTTCTGCGCGCGGTTCTTCTCGGTCAGCTCCGCCTCGGGAAGACGCTCGAGCAGATCGCGGATGCGCATCCGTAGCTGATGGGTTCGCATGTAGTAGTCGGTGGTCAGCCGGGTGCGGCTCGAGTAATGGATGTCCTTCTGACGCGCGAGCACATCGCACATGTCGCGCGGCAATTCCCCGCGGGCGCTGAAGAGATCGACCTGGAAGACCATGAGGTCGCAGAGGTCGACGTGATCCAGTACGCGCTCCAGCGGGGTGTTTGAGACCAGGCCGCCGTCCCAGAAAAAATCGGTGCCGATCTGCACCATCGGCAACGCCGGTGGCAGAGCGCCGCTCGCCATCACGTGATCCGGCCCGATGACTTGGTGGGCCCTGTCGAAATACGCGAAGTCGCCGCTCGCGACTCACCGCGCCGACCGCGAGCCGCGTGGCACCGGTGTTGATCCGGTCGAAGTCGATGAGGCGGTGCAGCGTCGCGCGGAGCGGCGTGCTGTCGTAGAACGCGGTCGCCTGAGTTGCGCCGCGCATCGAAAACCAGGGGCCGGGCATGTTGACCTTGGACAGTCCGTTCACGCCTTGCGCGAGCGTCAGGAAGGACGACCGAGCGTTGCGCAGCTTGCGCGCGTAATCGCCGTTCGGCGTGAATGCCCAGACGCTGCGGGTCGCCGCCATCTCCCAAAACTCGCGCAGACGCTCGTTCCGGCGGATTACCGGCGATGATGGCCGCGTTGACCACGCCGATCGAGACGCCCGAAACCCAGTCCGGCTCGAGCCCGGCCTCGTGAATAGCCTGGTAGACGTCCGCTTGGTAGGCCGAGAGCGCCCCGCCGCCCTGCAGCACGAGTGCCACCATGTCGCATCTGCTCGGCCGCGAGGGCACGATCGGCGGTCGCGAAGCTGGAGAGACGCTGCTGTCCATGGGGATGTTCTGTGCTGGTGCGGTGCGGGAGCCCTGTCCCGCGTCCACCCATCTTCGCTTGGAGGGCGTTCAGGTTTCTCCGCCCCATCCTGGGGCGTCAGCGTAGCTCGCGGGGCGGCCGTGCGATACAGCCGTCCCGAATTCTTATGCGAGGAAGAACACAATGAGTTTGCAAGGCAAGGTCGCGCTCGTGACCGGTTCGACCAGCGGGATCGGGCTCGGGATCGCCCGCGCGCTGGCCGCTGAGGGCGCGGACATCATGATGAACGGTTTCGGCGAACCCACACAGATCGAAACGCTGAAGGGCGAGATCGCGGGCCAAGCCGGCGGGCGTGTCCGCTACTGTCCGGCCGATATCGGCAAGCCTGCGGAGATCCGCGACATGGTGGCGCAGACCGAGCGCGAACTCGGCGCTTGCGACGTTCTCGTAAACAACGCCGGAATTCAGCACACCGCGACGGTTGAGAGTTTTCCTGACGAGCAGTGGGACAGGATCATCGCGATCAACCTCTCCGGCGCGTTTCACGCCACCAAGGCGGCAATCCCCGGCATGCGGCGGAAGGGCTGGGGGCGCATCATCAACATCGCCTCCGCCCACGCCCTGGTCGCGAGCGGCGAGAAGTCGGGGTACGTCGCGGCCAAGCACGGCCTCGTCGGGCTGACCAAGGTCACCGCGATCGAGCTCGCCAATAGCGGCATCACCTGCAATGCTATCTGCCCCGGCTGGGTCCTGACACCGCTGGTGCAGAAGCAGATCGACGCACGCGCGCAGCGGGAGGGGCGAGACGCGCGCGACATCGCCGCTGCGATGCTCGCGGAGAAGCAGCCGATGCACCGCTTCACCATGCCCGATCAGATCGGCGGGCTGGCGGTGTTCCTCTGCTCGAACGCGGCGGCCACGATCACCGGTGCCCCGCTCTCCATCGACGGCGGTTGGGTCGCGCACTGAGGCGACGCATTGCCGGCGACGCAACGATTGGCTAGAGCGGCGACCGCTCGGGTGACGGGAGTTCGGTGTGGCGATTTTGATCACTGGCGTGGCCGGGTTCGTCGGGTATCACGTGAGCGAGGCGCTGCTCGCGCGCCGCGAGACCGTGATCGGGATCGACCAGCTGAACGCCTACTACGACGTCCGCCTCAAACAGGCGCGGTTGGATCGGCTGCTCGGACGCGACGGTTTCTCCTTCACGCGGCTCGACATCGCGGACCGAGCGGCGATGGAGGCGCTCGCGGCGGCTCACCCGGGGATCGACCGCATCGTACATCTCGCCGCCCAAGCGGGGGTCCGCTACTCGCTTGAGGCGCCACATGCCTACGTGCAGGCGAACGTTGTCGGGCATCTCAATGTGCTGGAGCTGGCGC
Source organism: Acetobacteraceae bacterium (assembly GCA_036265085.1). Taxonomy (GTDB): domain Bacteria; phylum Pseudomonadota; class Alphaproteobacteria; order Acetobacterales; family Acetobacteraceae; genus DATAPS01. The sequence goes on from DATAPS010000049.1 coordinate 8,965, forward strand.
GGCGGCTGGTGCGGCTAGAGCATCTCGTCTACGCGAGCTCGTCGTCGGTGTATGGAGCCAACGATGCGCTGCCGTTCGCCGAAACCGACCGCGTCGATACGCCGCTGTCGCTCTACGCCGCGACGAAGCGGGCGGATGAGCTCATGAGCCATGCCTATGGCCATCTGTTCGGCTTACCGCAAACGGGGCTGCGGTTCTTCACGGTTTACGGGCCGTGGGGCAGGCCGGACATGGCGTATTTCAACTTTGCGGACGCGATCCTGCGTGGTGCCCCGATCACCGTCTTCGACGATGGCCGGCTTAGACGCGACTTCACCTACATCGACGACATCGTCGCGGGCGTGCTCTGCTGCCTCGACCGACCACCGGCGGCCGAGGGCGGTCCGCCGGTGCGCTTGCTCAATATCGGGAACCACCGGAGCGAGGCCGTGAGCGACCTGATCGCGCTGCTCGAAGAAGCGCTTGGACTGCGGGCCGTGATCCGCACAGCTCCGCGACCGCTCGCGGATGCGGAGGAGACCTGCGCCTCGGTCGACGCGATCGCGGCGCTGACGGGGTTCGCACCATCGACGCCGCTTTCGGTAGGAATCCCGCGCTTCGCGTCCTGGTTCTTGGACTGGTCACGCCGGAACGTAGGGGGTTGACCCGGTCACTGGACCGTCCTAGACCCGCGCTCACCGCAACGGACGGTGCTTGCAGAGCCGATGCGGTTCCGCTAGCTTTGCCGTCCTGCGCGAAGGGCGCAGGGCGCAGCGATGAGACAAGGCTCTCCGCCTCGAGTGTTGCGTCTCCATCCATTCGTTCATTGACAACTATATATGACTGGAAGGGATACGTTGGCGGCGTCCTTTGTCTGTATCTGCATG
>DATAPS010000050.1:0-5904 GCA_036265085.1 Acetobacteraceae bacterium
CAGGGTGTGCCTCGGTTTTTCAGCGTGGTCGACATTTTTGAGAAGCGTGTCGGGATCGCTGCCGTCACCGGGTGCGACCGCGATTCCGACGCTCGCGCCCACCACCACGCGATGGCCGCGATGTCAAAGCAACCGCTCACGATCAGCCGCTCCGCGAGCGCGATCGCGTCGCGCGGCAGACCGAGCGCGGATTGCAGGATGGCGAATTCGTCGCCGCCGAGCCGTGCCGCCGTGTCGGTCTCGCGCAACTCGCGGGGGAGCCGGGCAGCGACCTCACGCAGCAATCCGTCGCCGACCGGATGGACCAGCGTGTCGTTGACGTCCTTGAAGTGATCGAGGTCGAGGGAGATCACGGCGAACCGTTCGCTGCGACGCGCGCGCGCGCCGCCTCATGTGGCTGCCAACGAGCAGACCACGAACAGAAGCAAGATCCGCAAACCGGACGAGCCCCCGTTGATCATCACCCAATGACAGAAGGTGTCCATCTATACGGCCGCATCACGTCTCTCCCGTCGGGGAACGAAGCGACGACGCGATCCGGGGACGCCACCCAGGGGCCGCGTCGTACCGCCGTTCCGGATCGCGACGCCGACTCGCGATGCCGAAGCGGGTCAACCAGGAAACAACGTGCTCTGCATCGCGTGGGTCCGACGCGCTTGGCTCAAGGAAAAATCGGTGCTCTAAGCGGGCCGATTTGGGTATGCCGCACAGCCTGCTTCGAAAGGTGGCCATGGGGGCGTTCTCGGCGGTCATTCCGCTCCGGTCCTTACGTCCGGGCCTCGGCAGCTCACAGCTCCTGTTCGCGTACGCCGCCTTCGCGGCAGCGGTGGTCGTCGCGCTTGCCGTGTGCTTCGCCTTCGGTCTCGATACGCTCGCGGTCGGGTACAGTCGCGTGCTTCGGTTCGTACCGCTCGGGATCGTCTCGGCGCTCTCGTTTCCCTTGATCGTGAATCTCGCATCGCGGGATCTGCCCGCGGTTCGTCATCTCAGGGCGTCGCCAAAGGTCGCCACCGGTGTTTGCGTGGCTTTTGCGCTTCTCGCATTCGTTGCTACGGCGCTTCTTGGAGCAGGCGTGTTGCAGGCGTTTCCGATCTCAGGGGACGAGGTCGCGTATCTCGAGCAGGCGAAGCTGCTCGCGCATGGCAGGCTCTCGGCCGACGTCCTTCCGATACAGCAGTATCTTGCCCAGGAGTACATGTTCCCGTTCGGCGGGAAGTTGATTTCGCAGTATCCGCCGGGTTGGCCGGCGATCCTGGCGATCGCGGAGCTCCTGTCGATACCGGTCGTACTGGTGAACCCGATCATCGCGGCACTCACGATCGTCGCGCTGCACCGCTTCGCCTTAGCCCGATCGGGTCCGGAGGTGGCGATTGCGACGACGGCGATGGTCGCCCTGTCTGCATTCTTCCTGTTCAATTCGGCGGATTTCCTGAACGGCTGCCTGGTCGCCCTGCTGGGCGTGTTGTTCGCCGGAGCGTTCGTCTCATTCATGGAGAACCCTCGCGCCGGGACCGCGCTTCTAGTAGGGCTCTGGATTTCGACGATCGCGGCGACACGGCACTTGGACGCCGCGCTGTTCGCCGCGCCGGCCGCCGTCGTGATGTTGCGTGACGGCGCGCGCCGGCACTGGAATCCTGCCCCGCTGATCGTGCTCGGGGCGGTTCCGTTGCTCGCGCTTCTGCTGCTCTATTACCGGCAGATCACCGGCCACCCGTTCGTGTTGCCGCAGACGCTTCGTGACGCCGGCGACGGGCTGCTCGGGCCGAAATGGCGCATTGTCCAATCCACCGAGATCCTGGTCGGCCGTTTCGTCGAGCTCGCCGAATGGGTGTCACCCCTGTTCGTCCTTGCGTTCGCGTGGGCCTTCGTCCTCAAGCTGCGCGGGCGGGCCTTGCGGTTCTATGATCTCTATGGGCCGCTCTTCCTCATCGGCTACTGGTTTTATTGGTCGGATGGCGGCCTCCGTTGGGGCGCACGCTATATTTACCCCGCTTTCCCATTCATGGCGTTGCTCGTTGCCGACGCGACGTGGCGCGCGCTCCAGAAGCCTACCACGCGCGTCCTGTTGCTCGCTCATCTCGTCGCTGCCTCGACGTTGGTGTCGGCGCTGCAAGTGCCGTTTCTCGCCGCCCGTGCGTACCAGATCGTCAGCACGATCCAGGACATCTTTACGCAGGTCCGGCGCGCCGACCTGCACAACGCGGTCGTCGTGGCGGCCGCGAGTACAGGCACGATCTGGCGGCTCTTCCCGGGCGATCTGGCGCGCAACGACTTGAACTTCGACGCGGATGTCATCTACGCGCATAGTCCGGGCCTGCTATCGAAGCAGGTCACTCAGGGCGAACTCGAGCGAACTGTGCGGGATCTGCACGCCTACTATCCAACCCGTCCGATCTGGATATATCTGCGACAAGCCGACGCCCGCGAAGGTCGCTTGGTCCAAGCCGCGCCGGGCCCGATGCCCTGAATTCAAATGGCGGGTGCGGCACGCGATGTTCCGCATCATGCCTCTTGCACAGAGACAGCGACAATGCGCGATTGCATGCCGTGAAACTGAGCATCGTCATCCCATGCTATAACGAGATCGGGACAATCGACGCTCCAGTTGGACTTCCGTCTTCCTTCAAGCGCCGCGTGTTCGATGCGGTGCCGTCCGATGTGCTTGCGACGTTCGACGAAGTCGTGGTCACCGTGAGTGCGGACGCGGTTTCGGTTGCGACAGCGCTATATGTCCTGATCGAGCAGGATAGCGTCGTGCTGATCCAGAACGATCCCGGTGAGGGGCCGTACTTCTGTCGGGCGCGGCTTGGTGGAGTGCGCGCGGATTACAGCGACCTCTATGCGGCGCGTGTCGCAAGGGCAGGGGATTGAGCGCGCACACGACGATCATCAGCTGATGATCCTTTCCGGGAAAGGATCTACGCCGCTCGTCAGGCCGGGACTTCGAGACCGGGCGTTGATTGCAGTCGCGGGTCGCGACGCGGTGTGCCGGATCCGCAGCTGCAGCCCGGTGTAGCGCGAAACATCAATCCGGATCGGCATCCGCCAATGCGGCATCCCGCGCATGGACCAGAGCGCGGAAGAAATCGGGATCGCCGCCGTGGTCCGGATGGCCCTTCAGCGATTCCGCCCGAAACGCGTTCTGCACATCTGCCCGCGTGAATGGTCGGCGACGATCCAGCATGGCGAGCGCCTCGGTCGAGGCGCCGCTATCGCTGTCGATGCCGAACAGTGCGGCAAACTGCCGGTGCACCGCGCGGTTGGTCCGCTCGACCCTGCCTCGGGCGTGATCATGGCAAAAGCCTGGGCGTCTCGGGTCGCTCCCCCTCACGTAGAACCAGCCGTGGCTGACGTCGTCGCATCGCCAGTTGCGGTCGTTCCATCTGACCGTGACGCGGTGAAGGTCGTCGACGCCGCGCATGATGATCACAGCCCGGCTCCAAACCTCACGCCCGCCTGCCTGCCTGACTCACATAGGCCCAGATCGGTTCGGGCGTTGTCAGCGGTCTTTCCCTCTGCGGCGGCTCGGGTGGCTCGACCCAGCGGAAGCGCAGCAGGTGTGCGCCCTGGCCCTGACCGCCCCGGCGCGTGGTCCAGCCGGCTTCCTTGGCCGCAATCCGATGCATGGCGCGCAGCACGGAGACCCGCTGTGCCGTCGTCCAGGTCTCGCCGCCGAACGCCGCCTCGCATAGCGCAGCGGTCGAGAGCGTCAGGTAGCGCCACCCCGCCGCACGCTTGGCTGCGATCATCGCGCGGATGGCACGCTCGACCCGACCCGGCCCCTTGCTCATAAGCGTTTCCCTTCAGCCTCGACGGTCACCAAAGGAAACATTTACAACGAAGCCCACGCGCCCCTGCAAGAGGCCAGTGGAACGTCTGGACACGGGACAGTTCATCTCAGCGATGGCTCCTCTGCGGAGTTTATTTTCGATCAGCCGCCGAAAATTCCTAATACTGCCAGCCATAGTCGTTTCTGCTTGGCGACCACTCGACTTCAAGGGCTCGTCTTTGCTCCGCCTGTACCAGCAGCCCCCGCGCGATCGGGCCCAGCGGTCCAAGCCGTCGCCAAGCCTGCGCTCGGAAATAGTATGCCGCCCGCTCCGGGCCAGTGACGCGCTGCCACGGGCGCGGTCTCGCCATCACCGCCGCGAGACGAGCGACCAGATCATCCAGGCTCGGCGCCGGAATCGGCTCAACGGGCGCCGCGATCCGGTCGGCGCGTTCCTTAGCTTCGACGGCCTGCCGGATCGTCAGCAGGGACGAGCGACGCCGGACGCAGCTTGAGATCGTCGCCGCGCCCCTCAACGGTCACCACAAGGTCACGCAGGCGGTCGAACAGGGCGACGGCGCCCATGTCATCAAGTCCGGCGCTCCACCTCGCCCTGAGCGCTCCGCGCGCGAAACGCTCAGGATCAGGTTGCCGGACACCCGCGAGGAACCGTCAGGCGGTCGACGCGGCAGGGCTCTTTCGCTGCTGACGTGCTGCTCGCGCGCGGCGGCCGCAACTCGGTGACGCCACCACTCCAGCCGCAGCGCGTCGCTGATGTCCCCCCACATCATCGGTGGCCTCACCTGCTCCAGCCGGGCAGACAGGCCCGCGAGCCGCGCTCCTGCGCCCGACGCCAGGGGCGGAACCTCCAGCAGCGGCGTAGGATTGACCGGCGGTGCAACCGACGACGGCTCGGCGAACGGCGGCTGTTTGCCCAACACCACTAGGCCCATTGGCTGAGGCGCGTCGGCCGCTTCGGCCGGGACCATTTCGAAAGCAACAACCGTGGCGCCAATCGCCCCTTCCAGCGCGGCGCGGCCTTAGTGCGGAGGAACCATCGCAAGCGACCATCGCGGCGAACCTTGCCTGCGATAGCGCGCTTGAACGAGGTTAGTACCCCCCAAACACTTATAGAGATCTATTATAAGGGTTGGGGGGTATTAGACTTCTCCAGGTCGCGTTCGGCGGCTTTCACCGTGTACCACAGATCCGCGCGCGCCCGGTGCATGTCGCCGGGCGCGAACGGCATCGCCCGACCGTGGAGTCCGGCCTCCGCCGTTGCGACCGTCAGCCGGTCCGGTTGAGCGTCGCGCCACTCGTCGACCGTCGCGACCGTGAGAGGCAGCGCGAGCTCGGCGAGCAATGTGATCCGGACTGCGCGCCGAACGCCGCGCGGGCGGCCGATCGCCTGCAGTACGCCGCCCTCCGTAATCGACCATCGCACGGTCTTAACAAATGGGTCGGGATGCCGAGGTTGCCGGATCGCACGACCGACCCCGTCCGCCATGCGGATGCCGGCCTGCGCAGTGGGCCACCGTGCCCGGTCACCGTCCGCGACGAAATTCAGCGCTGAGCCGTGGATGATCTCCGCAAGCCGTTCACCGTCGAGCCGGTTGAGCGCGGGGCGCCCGACGGTGATCGCGTGATCGACATGCTCCCAGCGGTTGAGGCAGCGTGGGAAGGCCTATTCGCAGGATCTTCGGATGCGCGTGCTCGCGGAAGCGGACGACGGGGCGCGTGTTGGGGAAATCGCGACGGCGCTGCGCGTCAGCGTATCGGATGTGTCGAAGGTGTTGAGCCGGCGCAACACGACGGGGGAGACGGCGGCGCGGCCGCAGCGGTGCCAGCTGACGCCGAAACGGGCTGACCTGCACGATTCGATCCGGGCCGAGGTCGCCGCGCGACCGGACGCGACCTGTGCCGACCTGCGCCGGTGGCTGCTGGAAACGCACAGGGTTTGCGCGAGCGAAGGCCTGATGCACAAAACGCTCGCCCGGCTCGGGCTGACGTTCAAAAAAAGTCGCTCCGCGCGGCCGAGCAGGATCGCCCCGACATTGCCGCGGCCCGCGCTGACTGGCGCGAGCAGCAACCCGGGCTGAAGCCGGGGCGGCTGGTCTTCATCGACGAGACCTGGG
>DATAPS010000051.1:0-4471 GCA_036265085.1 Acetobacteraceae bacterium
GCAGGCCATATGTTCCTCGTCGAGCTCGCAACCGCGCAGGCCGCTGATCCGGCGGCCTTCGCCGAGTCTTTGGATCTCAAGCTCGCCGCGCTGAATGAAGATTATGCGGCGCATCGCCGGGGCGATGTCGGCATGCGGCCGCCGGAGGTCCGGCTCGTGCCGACGGGGAGGTTCGCCGCGTGGATGCAATCTCGCGGCAAGCTGGGCGGCCAGAACAAGGTGCCGCGCGTGGTTACGGATCCGGCGCTGCTGGCCTCTCTCGCCGATTTCGTCAGCCGGCGATGAGACCCGCCAGCGTACGCGCGAGATCCGCGCGCAGATAGGGCTTTGGGAGGAGCGGGATACCATCCGGCACACCGTTTACGATGGCCGCGGAATAGCCGGAGGTGAGCGCGACGGGCATGCCGGGCCGCAGCTCCTTGGCATACTCGGCGAGCTCGACCCCGTTCATGCCGCCCGGCATGACGATATCGGAGAACATCAGATCGACCGGTCTGTCGCTCCGGAGCACGGCGATCGCCTCGGCCGCGTCAACGGCGCTCACCGTTGAATACCCGAGGTCGTGGAGGTTCTCGACCGTGGTCTCCAGGATGATCGGGTCGTCCTCGACGACAAGAACGACCCTGCGACTGGCACCGACAGCCTCGGCTCCATCCGCGGCGGAAGCGACTAACGCTCCGAAGCTGCCAGGATGAATGGTAGCGGCCGAGTTTTCGAGTGATTCGAGAGGTTGGTCTCCCATCAGCGGGTTCGCGCCGGCACGTAAGCACATGGCAGCGCCAAGCAAGGCGGTATTCGAATGAACATTCCACCCCCGCAGAACCGGATCCGACTATAGCCGAGGTGCCGGCGGCGCAAAGATGTTCTCCGATCACATTCGTCCTACCGATGGCACGACCTCGATAGGCCACCTGACGAGGCCATTGAGGCCGATGCGCGCTGTCCCAGGCAAGGGGACCATCAGTTACGTTTGGTGACAGGGAGCTCGGCATGATCGGCGCGCGAGACGGGCGGCCGGTTGAAACGCCCTATCCGTTGGCGCAACCGGCCGCTTGCAGAAGAGCGTGGCGACGAAGAAGAAGAAAAGTGAAAGTGTGGACGGTTCGGTGAGGCTCATGGGCGGCGGAGTCGTCCGATCAGGGTCCTGGAAGACTTTGCAGCCCGCTACGACAACGGCGCGCGGGATGTTCGTATAAGTCACGAAGCTCGTTCGGACCCGAGTCCAGAGGCAGCCGTGCCGCACCCAATGCAACTGTCCCCATCTCGAGCGCCGGCGCGCAAGACGACGCCCGGTGATACCGGTGAGAAGTTGACCCGGCGTTAGCAGGATCGCACTTGGTTTTCGCGCGGCAAACGCAATAGGCTGACCCCGGTTACGCGAGCGAGGTGCAGGCATGAGCCCCGTGGCACAGGTCCTCCTGAGCGGCACGCTTACGTTCGGTGTGCCGCTGTTGCTTGCGATACGCGAGCTCCTCATGTTGCGCCGTGGCCGCCGCGGCGGCGGATGGCCGTCCGCGCGGCGGCGGGACCCGCGCCCCGGCCCGATGCCGCCGGGCGGCGACCCGATACAGCGTCCGCTGCCCGCGTGCCTGGTTCCGGTGCTGCCGCCGCGCTCGGAGCCAGCCTGGAAGCCGGTTCGCGAGCTGGAAGAAGTCTGAGGCCGCCGACCGCGTTCGGCCGCGACGCTCCGTTTCGCTCGCGCCCGTCGGCCAGAGCCTGATCTGACACGGTGGACATGCGCCGCGTCGCGCGCGACCGTCCTGCGCGAGTCGGGGGAACGCCGCATGACCAACACCATCGTCTACGTCTCTTGCGCGGAGGACCGTGTGATCGAGCGCTATCGGCTCGATCCGGAGCGTGGCCGCCTTACTCGTCTCGGCACGACCGAGATCCCCGGCGCCGATGCGCCCTCCGCGACGAGCCCGCTGGCGATCAGCCCGGATCACCGCTTCCTCTATGCAGCGCTGCGGGAGGAGCCGAACCCGGTCTCCAGTTTCGCGATCGCGCGCGAGGACGGCGCGCTTCGTCATCTCGCGACCGCGCCACTGCCGGCGAGCATGTGCTACATCGAAACGGACCGCAGCGGGCGTTGGCTGTTGAGCGCGTCGTATTTCGGCGCGGTGGTCACGGTGAGCCCGATCGATGCCGACGGCGCGGTGCGGCGCGCGCCGACGCAGGTGGTGCGCACGCCTCCCAAGGCACATTGCGTGCTTCCCGACCCCAGCGGCAGGCACGTCTACGCACCCTGCCTCGGCGGCGACGCGGTGCTGGGCTGGGAGTGGGATTCGAACAAGGGCCTCGTCGCACCGGAGCAGGCGCAGCAGGCGGCGCTCGCGGCGGGCGCCGGGCCGCGACACCTCGCGTTCAGCCGCGACGGACGGATGGCGTATGTGGTCAACGAGCTCGACGGGACAGTGACGGTGTTCGCGCGCGATCCGGACAGCGGGGCGCTCATGCACCGACAGACGCTGCCCGCGATCACCGGTCACGACGCCGGAAAGGCGGCGGCGGCGGACATCCATCTCTCGCCCGATGGCCGCTTCCTCTACGCGAGCGTGCGCAATGACAGCCACATCACGGTGTTCACCGTCTCGCCCACGGACGGGACTTTGACGCAGGTGGAGCGGCTCGAGGTGGAGACGACGCCGCGCGCCTTCGCGATCGATCCGAGCGGCCGCTTCCTGATCTGCGCGGGGAAGGATGCGGCTGCCTTCGGCGTGTACGCGATCGACCCGTCGAGCGGCCGGCTCGCGCGGCGCGAGCGCGTGGCGGTCGGCGTCAATCCGAACTGGGTTGAGATCATCGACCTCGACCGCGCGCCCGCGGGCTGACCGGCTCTCGGCGTGCGAACCCAGGTCGGGATCGTCGGCGCCGGTCCCGCCGGGCTGCTGCTGTCGCATCTGCTGTATCGGGCGGGAATCGAGTCAGTCGTGATCGAGGCGCGGTCGCGCGATCACGTCGAGCAGCGTCAGCGCGCGGGCGTGCTCGAGCAGGGCACAGTGGAGACGCTGATCGCCGCAGGCGTTGGCGAGCGGCTGCAGCGGGAAGGCATGGTTCACGAGGGCATCGATTTCCGTTTCGACGGCACCGCGCACCGGATCGACGTAAAGTGGCTGTCGGGCGGCCGCGTCGTGACCGTATATGCGCAGACGGAGATCGTACGCGATCTGATCGCAGCGCGCGTCGGCGATGGCGGCGTGATCCTCTTCGCGTCGGAGGTGATACGCATCGACGATATCGACGGCGACACGCCGGTGATCCGCTTTCGCCATGACGGGAGCGAGCACACGCTGGCGTGTGAGTATGTCGCCGGGTGCGACGGCTTCCGCGGCGTCTGCCGGGACGCGATTCCCGAGGGCGTGCTGACGACGTATCGGCGCGACTATCCGTTCGCCTGGCTCGGCATTCTCGCCGAGGCTCCGCCTGGATCGCATGAGGTGATCTACGCTTATCACGACAACGGCTTCGCATTGCAAAGCATGCGTTCGCCGCGCGTGAGCCGGCTTTATCTGCAATGCCCGCTTGACGACGATGCGGTGGACTGGTCGGACGATCGCATCTGGTCCGAGCTGCACGCCCGCCTCGCCGCGGACGGGTTCGCGTTGCGCGAGGGTCCGATCACGCAGAAGGCCATCACCGGGATGCGCAGCTTCGTCGTCGAGCCGATGCAATACGGCCGCATGTTCCTCGCGGGCGACGCCGCGCACATCGTGCCGCCGACCGGGGCGAAGGGGCTGAACGCCGCTGTGGGCGACGTGCGCGTGCTGGCGGCGGGGTTCGAGGAATTCTACCGGCGCGGAAAATCCGACCTGCTGGCGCGCTACTCCGACATCGCGCTCCGCCGGATCTGGAAAGTCGAACGGTTCGCAGCGAGCCTGTGCACGATGCTGCATCGCTTCGATGGAGACGACGCGTTCACGCGGCGGATGCAGCTCGCGGATCTCGCGATGATCACGTCCGATCCGCTGGCTGGCATGATCTACGCCAACAACTACGCCGGCCTGCCGTTCGAGGTGTGAGGATAGCCGCGTGCCGAAATCGATCCCCGGACCCGAACGGATCACGCGAACGCCGCGATATACGCCGCCGCCCGGGGCGTGTGATGCGCATTGCCATATCTTCGGGCCGGCAGCGAAGTTCCCATACGATCCCGCCGCGTCCTACCACCCGCCTGACTCGACGTTCGAGGACATGCGCGTGCTGCACACAGTCCTCGGTTTCGACCGTGCGGTGATCGTGCATGCGAGCTGCCATGGCGGGGACATGCGCGCGACCCTGGACGGCATCGCCCGCTCTGGCGGGTGCTATCGCGGGACGGCGATCATCGACCAGGCGTGCACGGACGCCGATCTCGCGCGCATGCACGCGGGCGGAATCCGAGGCGTGGGCTTCAACTTCGTGAAGCATCTCGGCGGACGGCCTGATTTCACCTTTTTTCACCGCACTATCGAGCGCGTGCGCGGGCTCGGTT
>DATAPS010000052.1:0-10912 GCA_036265085.1 Acetobacteraceae bacterium
CGCTCAACACGTCGAAGCTCAGATGCAGGTCGCGCTTGACCGCCAACACATGTGCCGACGTGTCCGGGGTCAGCGCAACCAGCGATGCCCCGGACGCGGTGACGTCCGGCACCGCCGCCTCCAGCGCCTGCAGCGTCGCGCTGCAGAACGGACACCAGCCGCCGCGGAAGAAGCAGACGACGAGCGGACCGCGCGCGAGCAGGTCGTCGGAGAAGACGAGTTCGCCCTCGGCGTTCGGCAGCACGAAATCGGGCATCTTGTTGCCGGGGCGCAGGACCGCTTCGCACGCCGTCGTGCGCAGCCGCTCCGCAATTTCGTCGAGCAGCGCCCGATACCATGACGGACGCTCCGCCTTCATGGCGGTCAGTGTCTCGCGAAGGGAAAGCGCTGCGCTCATGCGGCGACCGCCACGGGGATGCTGCTCGGTGCGTCCTGCGACCAGGCGCGGGCGCGCATCAGCTTGAGGAACAGCGTCGCGGTCGGACCGAGCGGCCGTCCAGCGACAGAGGCGAGCAGGATGCTGCGGCGGTCGGGATCAGCCGCGATCGGACGCCGCAAGACGGACTCCATGTCCGGGAGCCGGTCGCCTGCGAACGAGACGCCCAGCGAGGACATCACCATTTCGAGAATCTGTTCTTGGCTGTTGGCGAAATGCTGACGGCGCGGCTTGAAGCCGTGTTCCGCGAACAGTCCGCCGATGAAGCGGCGAAGCGGGCAGCTCGGGTCTTCATGCAGCAGCAGGCATTCCTCGGCGAGCTCGGGGACGCCGACCGTGTCGCGGTCCTTGAAACGATGGTTCGGCGGGCAGATCAGGACGTAGCGCTCCGCGAACATCGGCCAGCGGTGCAGACGCTCGTGCATGTCCTCGTTCTCGACGAACAATCCGACGTCGAGCTCGCCCGCGAGCATCCGGTCGCAAAGATCCTGCTGCCCGGCTTGTCTCATCGTCAGTTCCATGTCCGGCGTGCGGCATTGCAAGGCGGCGAGCACGGGCCGCAACACCGCGCCAGGGACGGACAGCTCGATCCCGATACGCAACGGGGACGCTTCGCGCCGGCGGAATGCGTCCGCCTGCATCTTCGCATCACGCGTTGCGGCGTAAGCGCGTTCGAGCGGTTGCACCATCAGCCGGCCGAGTTCGGTGAGCTGCGTATGGTTGCGTTCCCGCAAGAAAAGCGCGCCCCCCAGCTCTTCTTCGAGCTTCTGGATTGCTTTCGTGAGAGCTGGCTGGGAAACGTTGCAAGCCTCCGCCGCTTTCGTGAAATGCAGCGTGCGGGCGAGCGCGAGGAAGTAGCGGATCTGGTTGAGTTCCATGGCTTCGACCGACGGGTATCCGATCAACAACGCCGGATCGAAGCCTAGCGCCCGGCCGATGCGGAAAACAAGCGGGGACCGGATAACGCGCGGCCATCGCGCCGATAACGCGGCGCCATCGCACGCATCATGCCTGCCGGCAATCGCGATCATCACGCACGGATATTGGATGTCTCGGCAGCAGATCGCGATCCTGCGGCATCGAACAACGATGGAACTGGAGGACAGACATGGAGCCCACGCTCGCCACCGCGCCGCGCTTCGCCACTCCGCCGCAGACGCGCCCCCTCGACGGTCGCGTCGCGGTGGTCACGGGGTCCACCAGCGGCATCGGCCTCGCGATCGCCGCCTGCCTCGCCGAAAGCGGCGCGATGATCGTGCTCAACGGGCTCGGCGACCACTTCGAGATCGACAACCTCGTGCACGTGCTCGGCGCGCGCCACGATGTGGCGGTGCGATACGACGGCGCTGATATGCGCGACGCGGACGCGATTACCGGGATGATCGAGCGCACGGCGGGGAGCTTCGGTCCGCCCGACATCCTGGTGAACAACGCCGGAATCCAGCATGTCTCGCCGATCGAGGAGTTTCCGCCGGAGAAATGGGACGCGATCATCACGATTAACCTCTCCGCTGCATTCCACGCCACGCGCGCAGCGCTACCGGACATGAAGCGGCGCGGCTGGGGCCGCATCGTCAACGTCGCCTCGGCGCACGGGCTGATCGGCTCGGCGTTCAAGAGCGCCTATGTCGCGGCAAAGCACGGCGTCGTCGGGCTGACGAAAGTGACCGCGCTCGAATGCGCGGAAGCGGGCGTGACCTGCAATGCGGTGTGCCCCGGCTACGTCTGGACACCGCTTGTGGAGAAGCAGATCGCGGCGCAGGCGGCGGCGCACGGCATCAACGAAGACGAGGTCGCGCGCAAGGTCTTTCTCGCCGAGCAGCCGAACAAGCGCTTCGCAACCGTCGGTGAGATCGCAGGGATCGTGAACTTCCTGTGCGGGCCTTGCGCCGCCTCGATCACCGGAACGGCGATCGCGGTGGACGGCGGGTGGACCGCTCACTGATCAGCCATTTTACGCCGGCTAGCGAAACACGGAAATCGACAGGAGAGACGTCATGGTCGCAAAGATCCGCCGCGACGACATGCTGCGCGCCGCGAGCATGCCCGCCGCTCTGTGCATCGCCTACATCCTGCTCTCGTACGAGCAGTACAAGCTCACCGGCAATGCGGGCTCGGTGTGGCTCTTCACGGTCCTGTCCGACTGGATCGGACTACACGGCTACGAAGCGCCGTTCCGCTGGAGCGTCGGCCTGGCCGAGATCGCGGCGTCGCTGCTGGTCCTCGTTCCGGCGACGCGAATGCTCGGCGCGCTGCTCGCGCTCGGCATCATGTCCGGCGCGATCTTCTTTCACCTCGCGAGCCCGCTCGGCATCGACCCCTATGGCGATGGCGGGCGGCTCTTCAAGGAAGCGTGCGGGGTATGGCTCGCGGCCGCGCTGATCCTGGCGGCGCGGCGCGATGAGTTGCGCCCACTCATCCGACGCCTGCGCATGTTCGAGTTCGTTCCGTTCCGGCGAGTCCCCGGCTGAGTGATCCGCGAAAGGAGCAGGTGCCATGATGCCAGCCATTGCCATGCCGCGACCGCTCGATGCCACGTTGGCATCGCGCCTCGCCCGGTTCGCCGTCATCGCGACGACGGCATTCCTCACGGTCGTCGATCTGTTCGCGACGCAAGCGATTCTGCCGATGTTGACCATCGCCTATGGCGTCACCCCGGCGGCAATGAGCTTCGCCGTGAACGCGAGCACCATCGGGATGGCCGCAGGCGGGCTCGGGGTCGCCCTCTTCAGCGCGCGAATCCCGCGCCGGGAGGGCATCCTGCTCAGCCTGTGCGTGCTCGCGATCCCGACGGCGCTGCTCTCACTTCTGCCTGGCCTTGCGATATTCTTGGCACTGCGCATCGCACAGGGCGTGTGCATGTCCGCGGCCTTCACGTTGACGCTTGCCTATCTCGGCGAGCACGGCGAAGCGCGGACGACGGCAAGCGCATTCGCCGCGTATATCACGGGCAACGTGGCAAGCAATCTGATCGGGCGTCTGATCTCGACGGCGGTCGCCGATCATTTCGGGTTGGCGAGCAACTTCGCCGCGTTCGCGCTCCTCAATCTGCTCGGCGCTACGCTGGTCTATGCAACGATCCCCGCCGCGATGCGGCACGATGCGCCGCCGAACCGCAGGCTCGCCGACGCGCTCGCGGCGCTGCGGATGCATTTCGCGAACCCCGCGTTGCGCGCCGGCTTTGCGATCGGATTCTGCATCCTGTTCGCGTTCATCGGCACCTTCACCTTCGTCAACTTCGTGCTGGTGCGCCCGCCTCTCTCGCTGGGAATGATGCAGGTCGGCTTCGCGTATCTCGTCTTTCTGCCGTCGATCGCGACGACCCCGCTCGCCGGCGCGGCGGTGCGTGCGGTCGGCATTCGCGCGGCGCTCTGGGGCGGTCTCGGGATCGCGCTCGCGGGCTTGCCGATGCTGCTCGCCGCGCGGCTCGAGATCGTGCTCGCCGGCATGGTCCTGGTCGCGGCGGGCACGTTCTTCGCGCAGGCGGTTGCAACAGGATTCGTCAGCCGCGCCGCAACCGCCGACCGGGGTGCGGCGAGCGGCATCTATCTCGCGAGCTATTTTCTGGGCGGCCTGATCGGCAGCGCGGTCCTCGGCATGATCTTCGACCGCTACGGCTGGGCCGCCTGCGTCACGGGGATCGGCGCCGCCTTGCTGGTGGGGTCCGCGTGCGCCGTGCGTCTGCGTGCGCCGACGATGAGCTGAGGAGATCCGGATATGGACATGATGGTTCCTGAACCCCAGACAGCTGCCCCGCATGAGCGGCTGCGCAGCGCCCAGCGGGTGGTGCTGGTGCTGCAAGGCGGCGGCGCGCTCGGCGCCTACCAGGCAGGCGTCTACCAGGCGCTGCACGAGGCAGGGCTCGAGCCGCATTGGGTGATCGGCACGTCGATCGGCGCGATCAATGCGAGCCTGATCGCGGGCAACGCGCCGAGCGAGCGGCTCGAGAAGTTGCGCGAGTTCTGGCGGCGCGTCGAATACGGCGATGCTGCGCGCGCATTCCTGCCGTTTCCCCTGGTCGGTGCGCAGATGGCGACCTGGGCGACGATGCTGACCGGCATCGCTGCGTTCTTCACGCCGAATCCCGTCGCCTTGGCCGGCGCGCACTGGCCGCTCGGCGCCGAAAAGGCGGGCTACTACCTCACGCACCCGCTGCGCGCGACGTTGCAGGATCTGGTCGATTTCGAGCGGATCGAAGCGGGGGCGCCGCGCCTCACGGTTGGGGCCGCCAACGTCCGCACGGCGCAGATGCAGTATTTCGACAGCAGCGACATGCCGCTCGACGTGAGGCATGTGCTTGCGAGCGGCGCGCTGCCGCCGGCTTTCCCGCCTGTTCGCATCGGCGAGGATTTGTTCTGGGACGGCGGCATTCTCTCCAACACGCCGGTGGAGGCGGTGTTCGACGACGTGCCACGGCGGAGCGCCGTGGTGTTCGCAGTACACGTCTGGAACCCGAACGGACCGGAGCCGGACACGATCCTGGACGTGATGCATCGGCAGAAGAACGTGCAGTATGCGAGCCGGGCGCAAACGCACATCGCGCGCCAGAAGCAGATCCACCGGCTGCGCCACATCATTTCGGAACTCGGCGCGCGCCTGCCGCCCGAGCAGCGCGACGAGACGATGGTCCGCGACATGGCGTCCTACGGTTGTCTCACGCAGATGCACGTCATCCGCCTGCTTGCCCCGTCGCTGGAAGGCGAGAACCATACCAAGGACATCGATTTCAGCCGGCAAGGAATCCACGCCCGCTGGCAAGCGGGTTATGCGAATACGCGGGCGGTGCTGGCGCGCGCGCCTTGGGAGCAGCCGGTCGATCCGCTTGAAGGATTCGTGCTGCACGAAGCGGCGGAGGGACGCATGCTGCAGACGGATCCCGTCGCGGCTTGAGGAGCAGTAGCAATAACGCACGGCAATGGAAAGAAAAACAGATCAGTATTTTGCCAATAATAGCTGCGGCAATAGACTATCGGAGGCGACGGCATCGGCCGCGCCTGCAATCAGAAGGATCCCATGAAGATGAACGCTCGTAACTTGCGCAAGGCCCTCTCGCTGTGCGGCGTCGCGGCCGTCAGCGCTGTCTTGTTCAGCGCAACGGCACAAGCGGAGGGCTGCCCCGCCGACAAGCGCGTCGCCGGGGGCGCCGGGCAGAAGATGAGCGACGCCAAGGCCGCGGGTGTCACCGATACGGTGATCGGAGCGATCAATCTCGCCAACGAACCCGTCGCGATCAAGGACCGGACGTTCCGGCTGCGCAAGCTCGTGGTCGAACCCGGCGGAGTCGTGCCCTGGCACAGCCACGGAGACCGTCCCGCGATCATCTACATCGTGTCGGGTGAGATCACGGAATACGCAAGCACCTGCGCGGTGCCGATCCTCCACAAGGCGGGCGAGGCGACGGAGGAGACGCACGAAACCGCGCACTGGTGGAAGAACCTCGGCACGACCACCGTCGTGTTGCTCTCTGCGGATCTTCTGCACGCGGGTGGCGGCGATGACCACGTGATGTGAGCACGGAACCGCTCCATGCATCGTTCAGCGCCTCGGCGACGGTCAACACGGCACGTGTGCAGTTGAACTGACTCACTCATGCACCGCGGCCTCCCGCCTCGGTCCGCCGCTGCGGGCGCTGGTGTTCCTTTCAAATAACGTGAACGTGCAGCGTGGAAAGGCGAAGCGCCGTCCACCATCGATCTTCCGGACGGAGATGGTGGATTTCGCTTCGCTCCATCCACCCTACACTCTCTGCCACGGATCGACGATGCCCACACCGCATCCGTCGAAATCGCCGACGTTTCGGGTGACGACGCGGGCGCCGCGGGATCTTGCTATCGCAGCGATCATCAGGTCGATAGCCGGGGTGGCTCGTCCGATCTTCCGGCGCATCACGAAGATGTCGGCGTAAGCCACGGCTGCCGACATGTCGAAGGGCAGCACGCGCCCGTCGAAATCCTCCAGGAACATCGCACGCGCCGCCGCTTCCAGGGCCGACCGGCGACGTCCCTCCGGCAATTCAGCCAAACCGGAGAGGATCTCCGCGTGGCTAACGGCGGTCGTGAACAACAGATCGGCGGATTGCGCCGACACCCACATCGCGACACGCTGCGGAGGATCGGCACGCATGATCGCGGACAGGACGTTGGTATCGAGCACGAACATCAGTCGAAGCGCGGCGGCTCGCGACCCGGTTCTCGCGCCGGCAATTCGAGATCCGCGCCGCCGAGCGCAGCGAAGCGTGCATGGATGCGCGCGTAGAGGTTTTGGTCGCGGCTTCGATCGCCGATCAGCGCGTCGTGCAGAATGCGCCGCGCCTCGGCCTCCATCGACAGCCCATGTTCAGCAGCGCGGATGCGAAGCCGCTCTTTGATTCCGGGTTCCAGGTTGCGAATGATGATGCTGCTCACGGTCCCGCACCGGCTAGGGTGGCGCAGCATGTATGAGGCGCTATCAGTGATAGCAAGACCCGTTATAGGGCGGAGAAGCGCAGCGCACTCCACCACTTCGCATCGGGCGCGTCGGATCGCCGCCTCCCGCCCGCGCTGTTGCTGAGTCCAGCACCGCAGCCGATGCGCATGCGGTCGCGCGGTTAAGCGGGGGGCTGGTCCGAACGGGCCGGCGGCAATTCCGATCCGTACCATCCCTGATCGGTAAATTCCTAATTGCCCAAATATCCTTCCGTCCCGCATATATTCCGTTCATGAGCGCATGGTATTCCCTTCTCCCACCCTACCCACCCGACCCGATCGGCCGGTTCGCGTGGATCATGCGCGCGCTGCGCCAGGCGGTCGCCGAGCGGCATCGTTTCATCCCGCAGGCTCTGCTGTTCCTGATCCATGCCCGTCTCGGCGGCATCGCCCGACGCTTCGCCGCCATCGCCGCGAAGGTGCAGGCCGGCACGCTCCGTCCGCCACGCCCTCGCGCAACACCGCGGAAGCCGTCGGCCCGCCAGCCGTATGAGCGGCTGCCGCGTCGGTTCGGCTGGCTGGTGGCGCTGGTGCCGGGGGATGCCGTGAGCCTAGGACTCAACCTGGTGCAATTGCTGAGCGAGCCGGAGATGCAGGCGCTGCTCAAGGCGGCGCCGCAGCTGTATCGGATCCTGCGGCCGCTGTGCCGGATGCTGGCCGCCCAGCCCACGCCCGACCTGCTCCCGCCGCTGCCGCCCCGCGTGCGCAAGCCGCGCCCCCGCCGCGCCAAACCCGCCCGGGACGGCGCGGAGCACCCGCTCCCGACATTCCGCACGCGCGGCGGACAGCTCATGATGAAGCTGTCCGACAGTATCTCCGTCCCGGTGGGTCGTTTCAAAAAATCGGGCGTGACGCCCCTCGCCTCTTCACGCCCAATTCGTTACGATTAAGCAACACAAATTGCCCGAGCTATACGCCGAGCACCTCCATCGTCCGCCGCACCACCTTCGTCTCGTCGTAAAGCGCCAGCGCCCGTGCCCGTCCGGCCTCCCCCATACGCCCCCGCAGCCGCGGCGCGGTCGCGAGCGCGCGCAAGGCCGCCGCGAGCGGCGCGACCTGCATCGGCGGCACCAACATGCCGGTCTCGCCGTCCACCACCTGCTCACGCGGCCCGCGGATCTTTGTCGCCACCACCGGCAATCCGCACAGCATCGCCTCGATGACCGACATCGGCAGTCCCTCGAAATGACTCGGCAGCACGAAGATGTCCGCCGCCGCCAGGATCGCCGGCACATCCTCGCGATATCCCAGTCGGCGCAGACGATCGCCAAGTCCCGCACCCGAGAAATGCGCCTCCAGATCCTCGCCGTGATCGGAGGCCAGCCGCTCGCCGACGACCCACAATTCCGCAGGCACGTCGCGCATCGCGGCCAGCAGCTCGGGATAACCCTTGTGCCGCACCAGCCGCGACACGCACGCCACCGCCACGCGCTCCTGCGGCACGCCGAGCGCCGCGCGCACCCGCTCCCGCGCCTCCGGGTCAGGCTGGAACAGCGTCGGATCGCGCCCGTTCCCCACCGCCACGGCGCGCCCGGAGATGAGCAGGCGGCGTGCGTCGGACGCTTCCTCCTCCGAAACGGTCGTGTAGATTCCGGTGACGCGTGCGGCCGCCCACTCCATCGCGAAAGCGGCGGCACGCCGCGGCAGCGGCCCGGGCTGGTTGAACAGATAGCCGTGGCACGTATACGCGATCCGCGGCACCCCCGCCGCCCGCGCCGCCATGCGCGCGAGAAAGCCGCTGATCGGCATGTGCGCATGGACCATGTCGGGCCGTTCCGTGCGGAACAGCCGCAGCAGCGACTTGAACGCCCGCCCTTGCGCGCCGGGCGAGAGATTGCGGGCGAGCGGCAGCGGTTCCACCCGGAATCCCTCGGCCCGCACCGCCTCCAGCAACGGGCCGTCCGCGCACACCCCGATCACCTCATGGCCCCGCGCGCGCATCCCCCGCATCAGCGGGAGCAGGAAGTGGCGGAGCGAGAAGTCGACGTTGGTGACCTCGATGATCTTCACCGGATCAGCCGACCTTGGTGATCGCCCATTTCACCTGTTGCGGCCCGTCCTGGAATCCCGTCACCACGACCTGCTCGCCGCGCCGCGGCTCCGCGCCGCCGAGATAGACGCTCTCCTCCAGCGTCATCCGCCCGCCGTCGGCGCGCAGCCGCCAACCACTGCCCGACGGGGCGCGAAGCAGCACCGCCTCGCCATCCTGTTGCAGGCTCGCATCGACGTCCGGATGCAGATGGAAGCGGATCACGAAAGGCTGCGGCGAGGCCCCCTCGACCACATCCTCGCCCCGGATGTCCTCGCCGGTTTCCGCCATGTAGAGCCGCCGCCGGTGCACCACGCCGAACGGCTTCTTCCAGCCGTCATGGCTCGCATCGAGCCAGTGAGCGCCGTTCGCCTCCTGGCGCTGCACGTCGACATGTTCCGGCCGCCGCCCGAGCCCCTCCGGCTTCAGCTCGCTGCTGCTGGTATCGGCGATCACCAGCGTCGAGTGCGCAGCCGTCGCGCGCGTCGCGTCCCGCCACTCGAGACCCGCACCCGGCGCGGCGCCGCAATTGACGATCAGCCGGTCCCGCCCGATCGACAGCTCGAACGACAGCGTGCCCGCATGCGCGTAGCGGTCGAGCTTCGGCGGAGCGGGCTGGCCGCAATCCATGATCAGCACGCTTCGCCCGGCCTGCAACCGCTGGAAACCGCCGTCTTGCAGCGCGGGCGGCGCGCGGCCGGGACGGGCCGTCTGCATCAGGACCGTTTCGACCAGTGTCGCGCCTTCCTCCTTCGTCCCGTTGAACAGGGTGAGCCCACCGTCGCCGTGCCGCATCGCCCGCAACGCCGGCGCCATCCGGTCGATCGCGGCGGCCAGCGGCAGCGGCGCCTGCATCTGCGCGGAGTGCAGCAGCGCGCGGATCTCCGTCAGGTCTTGCAGCACGCCGAGCTGCTGCGCCGGGCTGCGCTCGCAATGGCAGCCGTCCGGCAGGATCTGCCGCGCAATCTCCTGGGTCAGCACCTTCGTCGCACGGCTCAGGAATCCCGCCCGCTCCGGCAGCGCGACCGCCGCGGCGATCAGCCCTTTCAGCGCCGTCAGCGCCCGCGCGTCCATCTCCTCGGTCGGCAGCGCCGCCGCGAGCCGCCGCGCATCGGCGACCAGCCGGCCCATCAGGCGCTGGCGAAACCCGTCATCCGCAGAGGCGGCGAAAAAATCGTAGTGCCCGAGCCATGCCGTGATGCGCGCGCCCGCCACGTCCGGCCTCTGCGCCACCGGGTCGCTGCCGCCGTCCGCGATCCATTCGTTGACGAGCTGGCGTGCCCGCATCCGCGCCGCATCGGTTCCGAGCGCGCGCAGATCGCGGATCCAGCCGAAGCCGTGCGCCGCCGCGCGCAGCTCGGTCGGCGCATTCGAATCGACGAAACTGCCCGGCCGGAGCGCCGTCGTGCTGCCGCCCCAGGCGAGCTCGCCCTTGAGCAGATTTGCCCCCCGCACCGGGTCCCCCGGCCAGGGATCGCGCACCGCCAGCGCCGGGGCGTCCGGCACACGCGAGAGGCCGAAGGTCGGCATTTCCGCCATGCGCCGGCGCGCGTCGCGCAGCCAGCGGCTCGGGCCGGCCGCCACTACGCCGGATCCGCGCGCAGCGCAGCGATCGCGGCGGCGTAGTCCGGCTTGGCGAACACCGCTGTCCCGGCGACGAACACGTCCGCACCGGCCGCTCGGCAGCGCGGCGCCGTCTCCGCGGTGATCCCGCCGTCGACTTCGAGCGCGATCGCCCGGCCGCTCGCATCGATCGCCCGCCGCAGCGCCGCGATCTTCGGCAGCTGCCCTTCGAGAAAGGATTGCCCGCCGAAGCCCGGATTGACCGTCATCACCAGAACGCTGTCGACGATGTCGAGCACCCACAGCGCCATCTCCACCGGGGTCGCGGGATTTAGCGCCACGCCCGGCTTGCGCCCGCGCGCGCGGATGAGCTGCAACGTGCGGTGCAGGTGCGGACCCGCCTCAGCGTGGACGATGATG
>DATAPS010000053.1:0-1609 GCA_036265085.1 Acetobacteraceae bacterium
GGATCGCCGCCGAGCCGCGCCGCATGGGCCGCATCCTGCGTCCGCTCTGCCGCATGCTCGGCGTCGGCGAAATCCCCGACCTGCTGCGGCTGCCCTCGCAGGCCGATGTCGTCACCGTGGACTGGGCCGCCCACGCCCGGATGGTCGAAGCCGAGAAGGCCGCCACGGCCGCCGGCCTGCCGCCGCCGCCCTGGGACCCGCCGCCCTTCACCGGGACCCGCGATCGGCCGTTCCGCTTCTATCTCACCCGCTACGGTCAGCCGTTGCTGGCCCAGCCGCTGCCGGCCCGGCCACTGCTCGAGTGAGCGTGCGCCGGCTAGTTCAGCCGCGACCTCAGATCCTCCATCGCCGCCCGCACCCGGGTCGCCGCATCGCCCTCCGGTACCAGCGCGAGAAAGCGGTCGTAGCAGCGCAGCGCGGCCGCGACCTGATCGAGACGCTGGTACATCAGCGCGGCGTCGCGCCATTGCGACGCCGCATCGGGCGCGATGCGCAGCATGTCCTCGGTGCAGACGAGCGCGCCGGCCACGTCGCCGTGGTTGAGCCGGCGCAGCTTCACGTTCTGCTGCAGCCGCAGCAGCACCGCGCGCGTGCTCATCGGCGCGAGCAGGCCTGGCCGCAGCTCCGCCTTGTTGCCCTCGACCGATTTCAGGATCGTCCGCAGGTCACGTGCATCCCGCGGCACGCCGCCCGCGAATACGTCGAGCACCAGCTTCGTTCCGCGTCCCTCCAAAGCTACGAGGAAATGGCCGGGGAAATCGACCCCGTGGGCGGGCCAGTCGCTCGCGCGGGCCGCGTGCAGCCAGATGATGCCCAGAGCCACCGGCAGGCCGCGCCGCCGCTCGACGACTCGGATCAGGTTGGCGTTCGCGAGATCCTCGTACGTTTCCGTATCGCCGAGATAACGGTGGCGCCCCGCGATCAGGCCCGCGAGCGCGCCGGCGCAGGCGCCGAGATCGTCCGCCGGCACGTCGCGCGCCAGCATGACGGCGTCTCGCGCGAGATCGGACAGGTGCTTGCGCGCCGCCTGCCAGTCCCCATCCGCCGCGTCGACGCGGGCGAGCTGAAGCGCCGCGTCGGCGATGTCGATCTCCGTGTCCGGAAGCTGTCCGATCGCTTCCAGGGCGGCACGCGGATCGCTCATCCGCGCGCCGACATATGGTGTGGTCTCAGTTCCCCTCCGCCCCGATACGTCTCACTCGGCGGGAACATACAGCGCGGAGCCGGCCTCGCGGAACTCCGCACTCTTCTGCTCGAGCCCGGCGAGCCGCTCGGCGTCGGCGCGGATGTCCTGCGTGATCTTCATCGAGCAGAATTTCGGGCCGCACATCGAGCAGAAATGCGCGACCTTGTGCGCCTCCTTCGGCAGCGTCGCGTCGTGGTAGCTGCGCGCCGTGTCCGGGTCGAGCGAGAGATTGAACTGGTCGAGCCAGCGGAACTCGAACCGCGCCCGCGAAACCGCGTCGTCGCGCAGCTTCGCCGACGGATGGCCTTTCGCCAGATCCGCCGCATGCGCCGCGATGCGATAGGTGATGACGCCGGTCTTCACGTCGTCGCGGTCTGGCAGGCCGAGATGCTCCTTCGGCGTGACGTAGCAGAGCATCGCGGT
>DATAPS010000054.1:0-4578 GCA_036265085.1 Acetobacteraceae bacterium
CGGCTGCTACGGCGATCTGATCCGAGAGTGCCAGCGGATCGAGCGTGACGGCACGGCGCTCGCGGCGGGCATCATGATCGGCAATCCATTCACGGACGTTCCCGAGCTGTCGAGCCAGGTGTTCGTGCTGACCGCGGACGATCCCGCGGCGGCGGAGCGCGAGGCGGTGCGGATCGCGGAGGAATTCTGGCCGAACCGGCATCGGATGCAGGCGAAGCTGATCTCGATCGACCGCGCGATCGCGCAGGCGCGCACGATGGCAGGTCCGGTTGCGTTCACCGACGCGGCGGATGCGACATCGTCCGGGGCATCGGGCGATTCCAACCTGATTCTGCGGGCGCTGCATGAGGCCGGCTACGATCGGCGCGTGCTCGCGCCCATCGTCGATCCGGCGGCGGCGCGCGCGGCGCATCGG
Organism: Acetobacteraceae bacterium; assembly: GCA_036265085.1. GTDB lineage: Bacteria > Pseudomonadota > Alphaproteobacteria > Acetobacterales > Acetobacteraceae > DATAPS01. The sequence goes on from DATAPS010000054.1 coordinate 416, forward strand.
GCGGGGGTGGGAGCCGTGGTCGACGTGACGCTGGGCGGGCAGCACAATCCGGCGCGATTCCCGCCGATGCCGGTGCGCGCGGAGGTCGCGCTGCTCTCCAACGGGCGGTCGAAGCTGGAGACGATGGGGGCGGCGCTGGACGCGGGACCGACGGCGGTGCTGGCCTTCGCGCCGAATTTCACGGTCGTCGTCCTGTCGCGCTCGGTCTCGCTGTTCGACCGCGCGATGTTCTACGCGTGCGGTCTCGATCCGACGGATTTCGATCTGGTGGTGGTGAAGTCGCCGTACTGCGAGTTCCACATGTTCGACCAGTGGGTCGAGAAGAACTTCAACATCGACGTGCCGGGGGCGACCTCGGCGAACCTGCCGACGCTTGGGCACACGGTGTGCGCGCGGCCGATGTTTCCGATGGACGAGGTGGCGGACTTCAAGCTTGAGCCGATGATCTATGCGCGCATGGCGGCGTGACGGATGTAGGCGACGTGGACAGTGTGCGAGACGGCCGTTAGTGTTTTTGCAACAGCAATAATGAGGCGTCCCATGTCGTTCCGGCAGCTGCTTCTCGCGACTCTCCTGGTCCTTCCCGGCGCCGCGCTGAATGCGGAGACGGTGCTGAAGGTGGTGCCGAGCGCCGACGTCGCGGAGCTCGATCCGACGCGGGCGGCGAACCAGATCGGGCGCATCTATTCGCAGATGGTGTTCGACTCGCTGTTCGCGCTCGATCACACGCTCTCGCCCAAGCCGATGATGGTGGAGAGCGAGACGGTCAGCCCGGACAAGCTGACCTACACGTTCACGCTGCGCCCGGGCCTGAAATTCACCGACGGCAGCACGGTGACGACGCGCGACGTGGTTGCGTCGCTGCAGCATTGGATGGACGGCGGCTCGGTCGGCGGGCAGCTCAAGTCGCGGCTCGCTGCGATGACCGCGGTGGACGACCGCACGTTCACGCTGGCGCTCAACAAGCCATTCGGGTTGGTGGAGTTCGTGCTCGGCGGCAGCGGTGCGCCGATGGCCGGCATCATGCGCGAGGCGGACGCCAAGCGCCCGGCCGGCGTGCCGCTCACCAATCCGATCGGGTCCGGACCATTCATCTACCGAGCGGATCTGCGGGTGAGCGGGCATCGCGTGGTGTTCGACCGTAATCCGGATTACCCGGCGCGCGCCGAGCCGCCGGATGGAGCGGCGGGCGCGCGCGTGGTGAAGGTGGATCGCGTGGAGTGGGACATCCTGCCCGATCCGACGACGGCGGCCAACGCGATGGTCGCGGGCGAGGTCGATTTCTGGGACACGGTGACGCCCGATCTCGCGCCGTTCCTGCGGCAGCACGGAATTACCGTGCGGCGGACTGCATCTTTGCCGGCGGTGGTCTGGATCCGTCCGAATTTCGAGCTGCCGCCGTTCGACAACGTCAAGGCGCGGCAGGCGCTCGCGCTGCTGTTCGATCAGAACGATTTCATGCAGGCGGTGGCCGGGCCGACGGGATGGTCGGAGTGCTTCAGCTTCAGCGTGTGCGGATCGGTGCTGGGGACGGAAATCGGGTCGGAGCCGTATCGCAAGCCCGATCCCGCGCGGGCGAAGCAGCTGCTGGCGGAGGCGGGCTACAAGGGCGAGCCGGTCGTCGTCGTCGGCACGCCGCAGCTTCCGGTGATCGACACGGTGTCCCAGATCATGGCGCAGCGGCTGCGCGACATCGGCGTCAACGTCGATCTCCAGATGGGCGACTGGGCGGACGTGTACAAGCGCGTCAATACGCCGCATCAGCCGATGGGGCATGGCGGCTGGAACCTCGTCGGCACGTATTCGCTCGGCGGGACGTGGTTCAACCCGCTGACCAACGTGTCGCTTGACTCGAGCTGCGGCCCGACCGCGACGGCCTCGATGGGCATGCCGTGCGATCCGCAGGGCGAAGCGATGCGGCAGGCGGTGCTGGCGGCGCCTGACGAGGCGGAGCGCAAGGCTGCGTTCGAGACGTTCCAGACGCATCTCTGGCAATTCATTCCGTACGTGCCGGGCGGTCAGTTCGACATCAACAACGCCTATCGCAGCAACATCTCCGGCGTGCTCGACGGGTATGTGATCTCATACTGGAACATCAGCAAAGGCTAAACCTGAAATCATGCACGATCTGATTCTCACCGGCGGCCGCGTGCTCGATCCCGCGGCCGATCGGGACGAGGCTGCGGATGTCGCGTTCGCCGGCGGGAGGGTTGCCGCGGTCGGACGGGATCTCGGCGCGGCGAAGGAGACGCGCGACGTCGCCGGCAAGCTCGTCGTGCCGGGGCTGATCGACCTGCACACGCACGTTTATTGGGGCGGGACGTCGCTCGGCGTCGATGCCGATAATTACGCGAAGCCGTGCGGCATCACGACCCTGGTGGACGCGGGCTCGGCCGGGCCGGGCAATTTCGCGGGGTTCCGGCGACACGTGATCGAGCGGGCGGAGGTGCGCATCCTGCCGTTCCTGCACATCTCCTTCCCCGGCATCTTCGGCGTGAGCAAGTATTTCAGCTACGGCGAATCCTCCGACCTCATGATGCTCGATCCCCGCGCGTTCCTCGATGTCGCGAGGGAGCACAAGGATCTTGTGGTCGGCGCGAAGGTGCGGATCGGCAAGGTCGGCTCAGGCGCGGTCGGCGCGGGCGCGCTGGCCATCGCGCTGGAGGCGGCGGAGCACAGCGGATTGCCGCTGATGACGCATCTCGACCGGCCGCCGCCGCATCGTTCGGAGGTGATGCCGAAGCTGCGGCGCGGCGATATCTGGACGCATTGCTTCCGCGGCTTCCCCAACGCGCCGCTTACGTATGACGGCGAGATCCAGGACGACATCATGGCGGCGCGCGAGCGCGGCGTGATCTTCGACATCGGGCACGGCCGCGGCTCGTTCGGCTTCGCGACGGCGCGCAAGATGCTAGAACACGGCTTCTCGCCCGACGTGCTGTCGTCGGACGTGCATGTGATGTCGGTGAACGGCCCGGCGTTCAACCTGCTCGTCACCATGTCGAAGTTCCTGGCGCTGGGATTTCCGCTGCGCGAGATCATCCGAACCTGCACGATCAATCCCGCGCGGGCCGTCGGAAAGGCCGATCGCGGCACGCTGCAGCCCGGACTGCTTGGCGACGCGACCGTGCTGGATATCGAGGACGGCGCCTTCGAATTCGTCGATGCGCCGGGCGAGCGCATCAAGGGCGACCGGCAGTTCGTCTGCCGCGGTGCGGTGCTTGGAGGGAAGTGGTGGCACTGAGCCGGCGCGCGCTGCTGGCCGCCGCGGGCGCGACGCTCGCCGCGGCCGCGCTCGCGCAGCGTGCCGATGCGCGGACGCTGCGCTACGTGCCGCAGGGCAATCTGCAGAACCCCGATCCGATCTGGACCTCGTCCGTCATTGCCAAGATCCACGGCTACGCGATCTGGGACACGCTGTTCGGCCTCGACGAGAAACTCGCGCCGCAGCCGCAGATGGTGGGCAGCGTCGATCTCTCCGACGACCAGCGCCTGTGGCGGCTCGGCTTGCGCGACGGGCTGAAATTCCACGACGGCGCGGCGGTCCGCTCTGCTGATTGCGTCGCCTCGATCGCGCGCTGGTCGAAGCGCGACGGGTTCGGCCAGCAGCTCGCGGCCCTGCTCGACACGATGGTCGCGCTCGATGACCGGCGCTTCGAGATCCGGTTGACACGCCCGTTCCCGAAGCTGCCACTCGCGCTCGGGTCGAGCGTCTGCTTCATGATGCCGGAGCGGATGGCCAAGACCGATCCCTACAAGCAGATCACCGAATATGTCGGCAGCGGCCCGTATGTGTTCGTGCAGGACCAGTGGGTGTCGGGCTCGCGTGCGCTGTACACGCGGTTCGACGGCTACGTGCCGCGCGACGAGCCCGCGAGCTTCACGGCGGGCGGCAAGCGCGCGCATTTCGACCGGCTGGAATGGGTGATCGAGCCGGACCCGGCGACCGCCGCGGCGGCGTTGCAGACGGGCGAGGTGGATTGGGTGGAGCAGCCGCTCGCCGATCTGTTGCCCGTGTTGCGCAAGTCGCGTGGCGTGACGGTGGAGGCGCTCGATCAGTTCGGATCGGTCGGCGTGATCCGGCCGAACTTCATCCATTCGCCGTTCGACAACAAGGCGATCCGGCAGGCGATCATGCCGGCGATCGACCAGGCGGCCTACAT
>DATAPS010000055.1:0-7332 GCA_036265085.1 Acetobacteraceae bacterium
CTCGGCCGGCGGACCCGACGTCGGCGCTGGGTTCGGCGCCATCGGGTCCGCGGCCGGGTGCTTGTGGCAGAACCACGCCCCGCCGCCGGCCAGACCCGCCAAGGCGAGGAAGGGCAGCATGGGCACTCCCGGCATGAGCGCCAGGACGGTCGCCGCGCCGGACGCGAGCGCGAGCGGCTTGGGATTCCCGCCAAGCTGTCGCACCAGCGCCGCGTCCGCCGGCCCCTCCATCCCGCCCTTGGTGACGACGATGCCGGCGGCAGTCGAGACGAGCAGGGCGGGGATCTGGGAAACGAGGCCATCGCCCACAGTCAGGGACGTGAACGTGCTGATTGCGTCGGCGAATCCCATCCCGTGCCGGCCGATCCCGATCCCGAGCCCGCCCAGGATGTTGATCGTCGTGATGATCAGTCCCGCGATGGCGTCGCCGCGGACGAACTTCGCTGCGCCGTCCATCGCACCGTAAAAACCGCTCTCCGCCTCCAGCTCCTTGCGGCGCCGACGCGCCGTCTTCTCGTCGATCAGGCCGGAGGAGAGGTCGGCGTCGACCGCCATCTGCTTGCCGGGCATCGCGTCGAGGCTGAAGCGGGCCGCAACTTCGGCGATGCGGCCGGAGCCCTTGGTGATCACCATGAAGTTCACGACCAGCAGGATCGCGAACAGAACCACGCCGATCATCACGTCGCCGCCCATCAGGAAGCCGCCAAATGCGGCGACGACGTGCCCGGCCGCACCCATTCCTTCGCTGCCGTGCGACAGGATCAGCCGCGTCGTCGCGACGTTCAGGCTGAGGCGCAGCAGCGTCGTGAGCAGGAGCAGGGTCGGGAAACTGGTGAAGTCGAGCGGACGCTGCAGGAACAGCGCCACCATCAGCACGAGAACCGACGCCGTGATCGAGACCGCGAGCCCGAAATCGAGCACGAAAGTGGGGAGCGGCAGGATGAGCACCGAGAGCAGCGCCACGACGCCGAGCGCGAGCCCGATGTCCGTGCCCGGCAGGTAGCCGCGCAGCCGTGCCGACAGCCCGGGCGGGAGAACCGCGGCCAGTGCGCCGGACATGCGCATGCGTCAGACCGCCAGCTGCAGATCCGTGAACGGCATTGCGATGCCGGTCGGCGGCGGCGGGACATGCGCCCCCTGGGCCGCATAGTCGCGCAGCTTATTCCGCAGGGCGCGGATGGAGATCCCGAGAATCGTCGCCGCATGCGTGCGGTTCCCGAGCGTGTGCCCGAGTGTGTGGAGGATGAGATCGCGCTCGACATCCTCCATCCGCCGACCGACGAGCGGCGCCACCGGATCGCCCTGTGCCGAGCGAGGACTGAACGCCGGGAGAGGTCCAAACGAGCCCGGCCGTTCGGGGGTCGCGCTGCCCGGGGCCCCGAGCTCGATCGCGTCGACGTCGATCGCGTCACCGCGCGCGAGTAGAACGGCGCGATGGATTGTGTTTTCGAGTTCGCGCACATTTCCGCGCCATGCGCCGGCGGCGAGGCGTTGCTGCGCGGCCGGCGTCAGATGGCGCGGCGGGAGCCCGTTCAGGTCGGCGTATTTTCGGGCGAAGTGTTCAGCGAGCGCGCCGATGTCGCCGGGACGCTTGCGCAGTGGCGGCAGGTTGAGCGCGACGACGTTGAGCCGGAAATAGAGGTCTTCGCGAAACGTGCCGCGTTCGACGGCCTCGCCGAGATCGCGGTTCGTCGTCGCGAGAATACGAACGTTGACGCGGACCGGTGCGCTGCCGCCGAGCCGGTCGATTTCGCGTTCCTGAAGGGCGCGCAGCAGCTTCGCTTGCAAGCGCACGTCCATCTCGGTGATCTCGTCGAGCAGCAGCGTGCCGCTGTCGGCCGCTTCGAACTTCCCGACGCGGCGCGCGACGGCACCGCTGAACGCACCTTTTTCGTGACCGAACAATTCGCTTTCGAGCAGACTCTCCGGCACCGCGGCGCAGTTCAGCGCGACGAACGGACCGCTGGCGCGGCGCGAACGCGCGTGGATGTGCCGCGCGATCACTTCCTTGCCGGTCCCGCTCTCACCAGCGATCAGCACCGACGCCTCCGACGCGGCGACCTGCTCGGCACGGCGCACGGTCTCTCGCATCAGCGGATCCCGCGCGATCAGTGGATGCGACTCGCCGGCCACCGCCGCCAGGATCGCGGCGATCAGATCGGCGTCGGGGGGGAGCGGCAGGAACTCCCGCGCGCCGCCGCGGATGGCGCGCAGCGCCCCGTCGGTATCCTCGTTCGTGCCGCACGCGACCACGGGCACGGCGATCCGCTCGTCGGCGAGTGTGCGGACCAGTCCGACGATGTCGTGCGCGATGTCGCACATGACCGCGTCGATCCGCGCATCGCGGCGCAGCCGTGCGACACCGCCGGCCACGTCGTCGGCCTGGTCGATCCGGGCGCCGCGCGCAATCGCGAACTGGGCGGCCTGGCCCAGGTCGCCTGCGAGAGATCCGATGACAAGAACTCGCATTTGCCGACCCTCAGATCGCCCGGTCGGCTTTGACGATCTCGGTCATCGTCACGCCGAGCCGATTGTCGTCGACCATGACGACCTCTCCGCGGGCGACCAGCCGGTTGTTGACGTAGATGTCGATCGCCTCGCCGAGCTTGCGGTCGAGCTCGACGACGGCGCCGCGTCCGAGTTTCAAGAGCTGACTTACCTGCATGGTGGCTTTGCCGAGCACCGCACTAACGGTCACCGGGATGTCGTAGACCGCCTCAAGGTCGCGCGTGTTGCGCGGGCCACCCGGATCCGGGGCGGCGACCGTTCCGCTCTCCGCCGGGTCGGCGAAGTCGAGTTCGTCAGGCATCGTTTCTCCTGTCCATGAGGACCGCGCCGAATTGTCGTCCGTCGTCGAGCAAGCCAAGCATCGCCAGCTCGTCGCCGATCGCGCGCAGCAAGGGGCCGGTCTCCCGGCTCGCGTGGCCGTCCTGCCACCCCATCCGGAGATCGCCCTCCGGCAAAGCGGCGGACGGCGTGATCTCGAGGCGGCTGACCAGCTCCGGCTCCAGCGACGCCACGGCAACTTCCAGGGCGCGTGTGTCGGCCGGATGCACGCGAATTGCGATCCTCGGGGCAGCCGAAAGTCCAGGCAACACGGCCCGCGCGAGCGCCGCGACCTCCGCCGCGCCGAACCGGGCACAGATGGTCGGTAGGGCAGCACACAACGCGCCGAGCGCCACCCGCGCGATCGCGGTGGCCGACTCCTCGGCATGGGCGCGCGAAGTTGCGGCGGTTTCCGCCAGACTCTCGGTGAGCGCCGTGGCGAGCCGAGCCAATGCCTCAGTTCGTTGCGCCTCCGCCCTTTCGGTGCCCGCGCGCAGACCGTCGGCGAATGCCTCGTCGCGGATGGCGTCTATATCTGGTGCCGCGGGTGGTGGCGCGCTCGGCTCGGCCGGGGGCGGGACGTCCGTCGGTTCGTCGTCGAGGACCGTGATGCCCGCATCGTCGTTGAAATCCTCGATGAAGAGAGCACCGAGGGTTGCGTAGCGCGGTCGAATGTCCGTCGCGAGCGTCATGGCCTAGTAGACGAGCTCTTCTTCGGTTTCTTCGCTGATCTCGATCTGCCCCTGGGCGGCAAGGTCCTTCGCGAGCGCCACGATGCTCGCCTGCGCCTCGTCCACATCGCGCAGCTTGACCGGCCCGAGCGCGTCGATGTCTTCGCGGAGCATCTTCCCGGCGCGTTCCGAGAGGTTGTTGAAGAACAGTTCGCGCAGCTTGTCGGATGCTCCTTTGAGCGCGAGCGGCAGTTTGTCCTTCTCAACCGCGCGGAGCAGCGATTGCACAGCGATCGGGGAGAGTCGTGCCAGATCGTCGAACGTGAACATAAGCGACTTGATCCGCTCCGCCGCCTCCCGATTCCGCTCTTCCAGTGCAGCGAGAAACCGTGCCTCGGAAGCACGATCGAGATTGTTGAAAATCTCCGCCATCATCTCGTGCGCGTCGCGCCGGGTGCTGCGTGCTAGATTGGACATGAATTCCGAACGCAAGGTGCGTTCGACACCGTCGAGCACGTCCTTTTGCACACTCTCCATCCGGAGCATGCGCATGATCACTTCCATGGCGAAGCTATCCGGCAGCATCGAGAGCACGCGCGCAGCATGCTCCGGCCGGACTTTCGAGATGACGACAGCGACGGTCTGCGGATATTCGTTTTTCAGATAGTTCGCGAGCACCGCCTCATGCACGTTGCCGAGCTTGTCCCACATCGTCCGCCCCGCCGGTCCACGGATCTCTTCCATGATCTGCGCGACGCGCTCGCGCGGTAGCGTCTTGAGCAACAGGCGCTCGGTATTTTCGAAGCTGCCGACAAGGTTGCTTGCCGATCCCAGGCTCTCGGCGAACTCGACGCACAACCGCTCGACCGTTTCGGAGCGAACCGGGCCGAGCGATGCCATCGCAGAGGAAACCTCTTTGATCTCGTCCTCGTGCATCATCGCGAACAGCTTCGCGCACTGCTCCTCTCCGAGCGCCAGTAAAAGCACGGCGGCTTTCTGCGGCCCGTTCAGCGTTCTCAGGTCGCTCTTCGCCATCAGGAGGCGTCCTGATCCATCCAGGCGCGCACGATCGAGAGGCTCTCGTCAGGGTGCCTGCTGACGAGATCGGCGACGCGGCGGATCGAGGAGGCTCGGAGCTGCCCTTCGACATTGTTGACGCTAATCAGTCTCTCTGCGGCCTCCACGGCGGGCGGTTCAGCGGGCCCCGTGATCCGCGGCGCAGCCGATGACAAAGCCGCGATCGCACCAGACGGTCCCACGAGCACGTTCGCATCTCCGCCGACCGTAGCGGCGGCAAGCACGCCGGCCGCGGGCAGCGCTGTGAGGCGCAGCACCATGGGCCGGAGCACGAGCAGCAGCGCGAGCGTCCCGACCGCCGCGGGGACGATGCTCTGCGCCAGCCGCAACAGATCGGCTGTCCCGATATGCAGTCCGAGTACGCCGTCGGACGCCGGCGCGATCATCGTCGCCTCGTCGGCAAATCGCATGTTCACGACCTCGATCTTGTCGCCGCGACGCTCGTCGAAACCGACCGCGCTGCGCACGAGCCGCGCGATGCGGTCGAGGTCGTCGGTCGCGCGCTCTTTCCACGCGACTGAGCCGTCGGCGCCGCGGATCTCGATCCCGTCGACGAGCACCGCCAGGCTGAGGCGCTTGATCTCGGGCTGCTCGCGCACGAGCGTGCGTACGGTCTTGCCGATTTCGTAGTTGGTGGTCTCCTCCTGGCGCTTCTCCTGAGATCCCGCGCCGCTCCCGCCCGCATCGGCATTCGGAAGGTTGTTCTGTACGGAGACCGTCTGGCCCGCGTCGGTCGACTTGCTGTTGTTTGTGACGGTTTGGCTGCTGCGGACCACCTGCCCGTCCGGGTCGAAGCGCTCCTGCGTCTCGCGCACCTGGTCGAGGTCGAGCTCGACGGATGCTTCCACGCGCACGTGTCCCGCACCGACCGTGCTCTCGAGCATCTGCTCGACGGCGCGCGACAGCCGCATCGCGATACCGGATCGGAGCTCTTCGGTGCTCTGAGCGGCGGCATCCGGTCCGGTCGGTTCGCCGGTGCGCGCGAGTAGTTGCCCGTGGTTGTCGATGATGGAGATCTGCTGGGGATGCAGGCCGGGAACCGCGGCGGCGACGAGATGCAGGATGGCCTGCACCTGCTCGCGATCGAGCCGCGTCGTGCCGGCGAGCGCGAGGACGACGGAGGCCTGAGCTACCTGCTGCTCACGCGCGAACGGCTCCCGGCGCGGCAGCACCAGGTGCACGCGGGCGGCGCGGATGCCGCTGATCATGTGGATCGTCCGCTCGAGCTCGCCTTCGAGCGCGCGGGTCTGATTGATCGACTGCTGGAACTGGCTCGCGGTCAGGCTGTCGCCACGATCGAAGATCTCGTAACCGATGGATCCGCCGGACGGGAGGCCGTCTTTCGCGAGCAGGATGCGTGCCCGCGACACCTGATCCGACGGGACCAGGATCTCACTGCCGGCGCCCCCGACCTCGTGGGCGATATGCGCGTGCTCGAGCGTGTCGGCGATCTGTGCCGCTTCGCGCGTGTCGAGATCGGCATAGAGCAACGCCTTATGCTCGCCCCCGCCGCGGAGCGCGAGCAGCCCGAGCAAGCCCAACGTTGCCGCACCGACCAGGCCGAGGGCCGCCAGCCGCGCCGGACCTAGCGCCTTCAGCCCATCGAGAAACGGCTTCATGCGCGCGTAACCCGGCCAGGGTTGTCGCACGGCTCGCCGTTCGCTCCGCCTGCCCTTTGCATTGTCGACCCGCCCTGCAGCACGGTCCAAGCCTCCGGCTTCCTGCCGAGGCCCCAAGCTGCGGTAACGCGGTTACCGAACAGTAAAGGCGGGCGCCGGACCTGCTACGATCCGTTCAGGACCGACTTGACCGCCGAGAAGTTCACCGACAGCCCGCCGAGCTCGAGCTGCAGACCGCCGCTCTGGGACTGCACCCCGGTCGCGGTGCCGATCACGGTGAACGGCAGTTGCACGGTTTTGCCGGACGCATCCGTTCCAGCAACCGCGACATTGTATGGCCCATCGGGCGCCGTGCCGCCGCTCGCCAGCGCGCCGTTCCATGCCCACGTATTCGCCCCCGCCTGCGCCTGCACCGTCTGCTCGGCGACCTCGGTTCCGTTGCTGTTGTAGACGGCGACCACGGCAGGTCCGGCTGTTGTCGCCGTGAATTGCAACGACGCGGTCCCGTTCTGAAGCGAGAGCTGATTCGACTGGACCGCAACCTGATGCCCCACCATCGAGGACGATTGCAGAACCTCTCCGGCTTGCGTGAGCTGGATCAGCTGGGTGAGGCTTTTATTCGTATCAATCTGCTGCTCGACACTGGAGAATTGGACGAGCTCGCTCGTGAACTGATTGGTGTCGAGCGGGCTCGTCGGATCCTGGTTCTGCAGCTGCGTCATGAGCATTGACAGGAAGTTTTGGAAATTGCCCGACAGTGAGCTGAGCGCGTCGTTTCCGCCTGCGGCCGATGTGTCGCTCGAGGTTGCGGCCGACGCGCTGCTCGTTCCGCTCACGCCTGCTGCCGCGTTCTCGGCCGCCAGAGCGAGCGCGCCGATCTGCGGAGACGACGCCTGTTGTGCGGAGAGTAAGCTCATGTCCGGTCTCCAATTCACGCGGTGATGTCGATGCCGGCCCTGAGCCAGCGAGGTGTTTCCAGGACGGTCGTCCCGTCGCCGACGACGTCGGGCGTCGGTTCGGACCGTGGCGCATTCCTGTGCTGCCCCTGCCCGGACCTTCCGTCGCCGACGTCGCCGCCGCGTCCGTCGCGATCCGAGGGCGCGGTCGCTCCGCCGCCCGGCATCGCCGCTGCCGATGCC
>DATAPS010000056.1:0-10510 GCA_036265085.1 Acetobacteraceae bacterium
CGATCAGCCCGCGATCTGGCGCGAGGGAGCCGCGGGAGACGTTATCCTCGTGGAGATCTTCGAACATTGGTTGGAGGCCCCATCATGAGCGTGCTCGAAGCCGACAGCGACAAGCTGCTCGCGGCGTTGACCAGCATTCTGGTGCGCAAGGGGCTGGTCACCGAAACCGATATCGAGGAACGGATCGCGACGACCGATCGTGGGAGCCCGGAGCAGGGAGCGCGGATGGTTGCGCGCGCTTGGACCGACCCCGCGTATCGCGCGCTGATGCTGCGCGACGGCACGGCGGCGGCGGAAGCCATGGGCATCGGCATGGGCAGGCTACCGCCGCTCGGCGTGCTCGAGGACACGTCCGACCACCACCACCTCGTCGTCTGCACGCTGTGCAGCTGCTATCCGCGCGCGGTGCTGGGTTACCCGCCGTTCTGGTTCAAATCCGCCCCGTATCGCGCCCGCGCCGTGCGCGACCCGCGCGGGGTCATGGCGGATTGGGGCACTGTGTTGCCGGACAATGTTCGCGTCACCGTGGTCGACAGCACCGCCGACTACCGCTGGATGGTCCTTCCGCTCCGCCCGGCGGGCACGGAAGGCTGGAGCGAGGATCGTCTCGCCGCTATCGTCGGCGCCGGCGACATGATCGGCGTCACGCTGCCCAGGGCGAGCTGAGCCACCGCACCAGTCAGGCGAGCGCCGCGCGGTAGCGGTCCCGCGCTTCCGCGCGGGGGAGGCGATCGAGCGCGGCGGCGCCTTCCTCCAGCGTATCCCCGAAAGGCGCGAAGCTTTGGATCTGCCGGTTGACGATCGCCTCCAACCCGAGCGCACGGGCGGCACGACTCTGGCGATCGTAGGTCTGCAGGAAGCGAAGCCGGGCGTTGAACGTCAGCAGGTCCGCCGCGTCCGGGTCATTGGCGAGAGCGCGCTCGCGTGCGAGCGCTTCGGTCAGTTCCCAGCCGAGGTCCGGCATGAGGCTGGCGAGCACGTCCGCCTCGTTCGCCATCGCGATCAGCGTGTCCACCTCGCGCCCGAGCGGGCCGGCTGGAAGGAGTCCGGCCGCGCGCGCCGCGTTGCTGCCGACCCGGAATGGGTCTGTTCCCATGATTACGGCGCGGATCACCGCGCGGCCATGCTCGGAGATCCCAAGACCGGAGGTCGCGCGGGCGACGGCATCCGCGGCGCGTTGCTCCAGCACCCCACCGCGCGGTGGAGAGCCATCATGGAGCAGGTCGTGGCCGACCATGCCCACCAAGGCGAGGGTCGCGGCATCCGTGCGGACCATTCCTTGGCGCCGCGCCTCACCGACCAGCCACCCCATGGAGAGCACCGCTTCCGCCACGTGATGGCGGTCATGGTAGGCGAGCTCGGGGCCGGCTTGGGCGGCCGCATCCATCGCGTCCGCGATGCGATTGCCGGCCTCGATCATCAGCGCCGGGACATCCGGCCCGACGGCGTGCGTCAGGGCGGCCGAGAACGCGGCGTGGAGCGCCGGCGGACCCAGGCGAAGCGCGACGAATTCCGTTTCGATCACATCGACCAACCAAGTCAAGGCAACCGCCGATACGGCGTCGTTCATCCCAGCCCCGAGATTAGCCACAGAACGAGAATGACACGCTTGCCGCTCGCCGCGTAGCAGGATCGTTGCGAATAAGGGGAAGACCGTAGGCCGGCGCGGTCAGTAGGTCGCGCGGCCGCCCGAGCAGTCGAACACGGCGGCCGTGCTGAACGACGCCTCTTCGCTGCAGAGCCAGCACACGAGGGCGGCGACCTCCTCGACCGTGCCGAAGCGGCCGATCGGGATTTTCGAAAGCATGAAATCGATGTGCTCCTGCGTCATCTGGTCGAAGATAGCCGTTCGAACGGCCGCGGGTGTAACGCAGTTCACCCGGATGTCGGTTTTCGCAAGCTCCTTGCCGAGCGATTTCGTCAGCCCGATCACCGCCGCCTTCGAGGCGGAGTAGGCGACGGCGTTCGGGTTGCCCTCCTTGCCGGCGACCGAGGCGATGTTGACGATGCGCCCGTATCCGCCCCTTCGCATGTGCGGCACGACGGAGCGGTTGCAGTAGAAGATGCCGTTCACGTTGACGTCGATCACGCGCTTCCAGTCGGCCACCGGATAGTCCCAGGTCGCAGCGTTCGGCCCGGTGATGCCGGCACTGGCGACCAGGATGTCGATCCCGCCGAGCGCCGACGCGGTCGCGTCGGCGGCGCGGGCCACCGCATCCGGATCCGTGACGTCGAGCGTTTCGCCGTGCGCCGGGACCCCCATGCGGCGGATACCGGCCTCATCGCGGTCCCAGACCGCGACCCGTGCGCCCTCGGCCGCGAGCCGTGCGGCGATTGCGGCGCCGATGCCCGAGGCACCCCCCGTGACGACCGCGACCCGCCGGTCGAAGCGCTTCGTGTCGACCATCCCCGCCCCTCTCGAAAATCAGGCCTGCTTCAGTTCGATCAGGCTCTGCCGGATGACCCGGCCGCGGTGGATCTTGTCCTCGATATAGCTGCCGTCGCCCCACCGCACGGCGCGGGCCATCGCCTGTGCGTCTTCGGTGAAGCGCGCCAGCATTTCCAGCAACGCCTCGCGGTTGTTGAGAAACACGTCCCGCCACATCACCGGGTCCGAGGAGGCGATCCGGGTGAAGTCGCGGAAGCCGGAGGCCGAGAACTTGAGGACCTGCTGGCGCGTCTCGTCGGCCAGATCGTCGGCCGTGCCACAGATCGTGAAGGCGATGAGATGCGGCAGATGGCTGACGATCGCGAGGACACGGTCATGGTGCGCCGGCTCCATCACCTCGACCTCCGACCCGCAGCGCCGCCAAAACTCCGCGATCCTCTCCACCGCCTCCGGGTCCGTGCCGGGGGGCGGCGTGAGCAGGCACCAGCGGCCCTGGAACAGGCTCGCGAACCCGGCGTCCGGTCCGGAGAACTCTGTGCCGGCGACCGGATGGGCCGGGACGAAATGCACGCCCTCGGGAACCAGTCCGCCGACGTCGCGGATCACCGACTGCTTCGTGGATCCGACATCGGTCAGGATCGCGCCGGACGCCATGTGGGGCGCGATCGCCTGCGCCAGCCCCGCGTATGCGCCGACCGGGGCACACAGCATGACGCAATCCGCGCCGGCGACCGCGCGCGCCGGATCTATTTCGGTGCGGTCGGCGATGCCGAGCTCGCTCACCCGGTCGAGCGTCTCTTGCGTGCGCGCGTTGGCAACGATCTCGTCGGCTAGGTCGCCCCGCTCCCGGGCGATCCGCGCCACCGAACTTCCGATCAGGCCGATCCCGAGAAGTGCCAGCCGCCGGAACAGCGGCTCAGGCATGGGCATCACGCGACACGGGCCTGCTCCGCCACGAACGCCGCGAGCGCATCGGCGACCATCGTGCACTCCTCGGCGGTGCCGATGGTGATGCGCAGGCATTGCGGCAGGTCGTAGCCGCGCATACCGCGCACGATGATGCCACGGCGGCGGAGATAGGCGTCGACCGCGCTCGCTTCCGCGGGATCGGCGAACTCCGCCAGGATGAAGTTGCCCTCGCTCGGCCAAACCGGGATCCCACAGGCGCGTAGAAGATCCGACAGTCGCTCCCGCCACTCTGCATTGTGCGCAACGTTTCGCTCGACCCAGCCCGGTTCGGCGAGCGCCGCGATCCCCGCCGCCTGGACGGCGATGTTGACGTTGAACGGGCTCCGGACCCGGTTGAGCACCCCCACGACCGCGGGCGGCGCGTAGCACCAGCCGAGCCGCATGCCCCCCAGACCGAAGATTTTGCTGAACGTGCGCGTCATCACCGTGTTTTCGCCGGCATCGACCAGGCGGATGCCCGGATCGTAGTCCGCGTGCGTGACGTATTCGGCGTAGGCGGCATCGAGGACGAGCAGGATGTCGGGTCGCAAGCCCGCGCGCAGGCGCTCGACCTCCGCCACAGGAAGCATGCTGCCGGTCGGATTGTTGGGGTTTGCCAGGAAGACGATGCGCGTCGCCGGCGTGACCGCCCGGAGCAGCCCGTCGACATCGGCGGTCAGGTTCCGCTCCGGGACCTTGATGACCCGGCTTCCGGCATAGGTGCCGGCGATCTGGTAGATGCCGAAGCCATGCATGGACATCAGGATGTCGATGCCGGGTCCGCCGTAGGCGAGGCAAAGCTGATAGAGAATGTCGTCCGATCCCGCGCCGCACACGATCCGCGCCGGGTCGAGGCCGAAGCGCTTGCCGATCGCGGCGCGGAGCTCGGCCGCCGATCCGTCGGGATAGCGATGGATCTCATTGGCGGCTGCGGCAAACGCCGCGCGAGCGCCGGGCGGGGCGCCGAACGCGCCTTCGTTGGACGACAGCTTGATCGTGCGGTTGACGCCGGCGAGCTTCGATTCGCCACCGACATAGGGGGCGAGCGCCAATACTTCCGGCCGGGGGCTGACCGTCACGGCTCGTCTCCGTCGACCACCGGGACGGCGAACGCGCCGATCGCCACCGGCGGACGCGGCAGCTCCGAGAGCCGCGTGAGCCGCGGATCGTCGTCGGCGAACATTCCCTCTGCCTCCATCAGGACCAACGCCTCTGCAACCTCCTGATCGCGGCGCACCAGCAGGCGTGTCTGCACGATGCCCGCCTTCTCGACGAGATCGGCGAGGCGCGCGCGGCTCATGCCGCGGGGCAGCTCGAGGCCGATCAGCGAACGGTCGAGCCCGCTCGGGTCCGGCGGCACGGCGGCCACAACGAACCCGGTCGGCTGCGCGCCGCCGCGTCCCGAGGCGGACCAGAATGGAAGCTTCGCGACGACAGAGATGCGCGGGTCATCCCGATGAAGCAGCGCTGTCCACCAGGCGGCCGAGGGCGCCTCGTCATCGAGCGGAACCGGCAGCACCGCCACACTCGCCGTGCCCGACGAAACTTCGGAGATCGCCTGCATCGGGCTGCCATGGACGCGCATGGGCGTCAGCCCGCCGAAATGCTCGCGGGCCAACCGGGCATACGCGCCGCCCGGCGCGGCATCGCACACCGCCACGCTGAATGCACCTTGCATCGCCGTCGTCGACGCCAGCAGCTCGCGCCAGATCCGCACGATCGCGCCGCACGGCAGCGGCCCTCGGTGGCGCGCCAGCAACCGGCGGATGATGTCGGCCTCCCGGCCCGCGCGCAGCGGCATCACGCCCTTCGCGCCGGTCTGCGCGACACGGGCCACAACGTCCGCCCGGCGCATCAGCAGATCGTGCAGCCCGGTGTCGATCTCGTCGAGCTCGGCACGGAGCGCCGCCAATGCCGCGGGTATCCGCGTGTCGGGCTGTGGCGGTTCAGATGTGGGGACGTAAGATCGGGACATCACCGGATCGTCGTGGGGCGCGATGGCATAGCGGATGGCCCCGGCTATGCAAAGCGAGCCGTTGCGGGCGTCGCAGGTCGCGGTTGCAGCCGTGCCGCTCCGTCGACATATCGTTCGCTGATGGACCAACTCGACCTCCCTGAGATCGACCACGCCCACACCGTCTTTGCCGACGGACTGATGCTCGATTGCGGGACGCGGCTGACCGAACTGGCCGTCGCCTATCGCACCTACGGCACGCTGAACGCGGACCGATCGAATGCCGTGCTGGTCTGCCATGCGCTGACAGGCGACCAGTACCTGGCCGAAACCCATCCGGTGACCGGCCGCGGCGGCTGGTGGGAGGAGGTGGTCGGCCCGCGTCTGCCGCTCGATACCGGACGCTACTTCGTGATCTGCGCCAACGTTCTCGGCGGCTGCATGGGCTCGACCGGTCCTCGCAGCATCCGATCTGAGACCGGGCAGCCTTGGGGCGTGGATTTCCCGCCGATCACGATCCGCGACATGGTCCGCGCGCAGAAGCGGCTGATCGAACATCTCGGCATCGAACGGCTGTTCGCCGTGATCGGCGGCTCGATGGGCGGGATGCAGGTGCTGGAATGGGCGGCGACCTATCCCGATCACGTGTTCGCCGCCGTGCCGATCGCGACCGGCGCCTATCACTCGGCGCAGAACATCGCCTTCAACGAGGTCGGGCGGCAGGCGATCTTCGCCGATCCCGATTACCAGGGTGGCCGCTATTGGGAGAGCGGCCGTACGCCAGCGCGCGGGCTCGCCGTCGCCCGCATGGTCGCGCACATCACCTATCTCAGCGAGCAGGCGATGGCTCGCAAGTTCGGCCGCCGGCTGCGCGGCGGACCGGCGCTGGGCATGTTCGGCGATACGTTCGAGGTGGAGAGCTATCTCCAGCACCAGGGCAGCACGTTCGTCGGCCGGTTTGACGCCAACAGCTATCTCAGCATCACCCGCGCTATGGACTATTTCGATCTCGCCGCCGAGCACGGCGAGCTCGGCGCCGCCTTCGCCGGAACGCGCACACGTTTCTGCGTGATCAGCTTCAGCTCCGACTGGCTGTTCCCCACCGCGGACAGCCGCGCGATCGCGCGCGCGCTCAACGGCGCCGCGGCCAATGTGAGCTTCGTCGAGATCGCGTCCGACAAGGGCCACGATGCCTTCCTGCTCGACGAGCCCGACTTCCATCGCACGCTCGCGGGTTTCCTCGCCGGCTGCGCGGAACACGCCGGCCTCCCCGCGTGAACATCATCGATCCGGTCCGCCATGTCGGGCGGAACATGCGCCTCGACCTGCGCCTGATTGCCGAGATGATCGAGCCGGGATCGCGCGTGCTCGACATCGGCTGCGGCGACGGCACGCTGATCGGCTATCTCTACCGCGACCGCGGCTGCGATGCGCGGGGGATCGAGCTCGACATGGCGGAAGTGACGCGCGCGGTCGCGCACGGCCTCCCCGTGATGCACGGCGACGCCGACACCGATCTCACGCAATATCCCGACAGCGCGTTCGACTACGTCGTGCTGTCGCGCACCCTGCAAGCGGTGGAGCGGCCGCGAGAGGTGCTTCGGCAGATGCTGCGCATCGGCGCGCGCGCGGTGGTGAGCTTCCCCAATTTCGGCCACTGGCAGGTGCGATTGCAGCTGCTCGCCGGCGGCCGGATGCCGATGACGCAGGTTTGGGACCGGCCCTGGCACGAGACGCCGAACATCCATCCCTGCACGATCCGCGACTTCTTCGCGCTGTGCGACGCCGAGGGCTATGCAGTGGAGCGCTGGCTCGCGGTCGACAATGCGGGGCAGCGCTCGCCGTGGCGCCGATTCCCGACGCTCGCGAACCTGTTCGGCGAGCAGGCCCTGTTCAGGCTGCGACGGGCGACCTGACCGCCGCCGCAAGTTCCTCCGCCGCTCGCACCATTGGCCGCAGGCACTCCGGCCAGAGCAGCCCGCCGACTGACCGGAGAGGCATTGGCGCGGCTTCGGCTCCGTTGCGCAGGGCGTCCGCGACATGCTGCCACAGGTCGGCGCCGTCGTTCGCGATGTACACCCCGGGCTCTCCAGCATATGCTTCAAACCCTTCGAAAGCGCGTCGCGTGGCGGCGATCGGACGTCCGCTGACGAGCGCTTCGGCGGTCTTGAGATTGCTGCCGCCGCCCTTGGTCTTCGGCAGCACGACGATCCGCGCGTCGGCGTAGAGAGCGGCGAGCACCGCGTCGTCGATCCGCCCGAGCAGGCGCGTGCGGGCGAATACATGCTGATTGCGGCGCCACTCCGGCGACGCGCGGACCAGCCGGCTGACATCGCCCGCCACGAGCAGAAGCCCCTCACGCAGCACGGCGCGCCCGCTCGCCTGCGCGACCGTCTCGAGCAGCCCGGCGGCATTCGGCGGATGGGCGCTGCTGACGAACAGCGCGTGAGGCTCGTGGGCGAAAAAGCGGGCGACGATGCCCGCGGTACGCGCGTTGGCGCTCAGTGCTTCCGTGCCATTCGGCGCGACGATCACCCTCCGCGCGCCGATGCTGCGGAACGCCTCCGCATCGCCGTCCGATACCGTTACGACGAGGTCCGCTTCGGCGGCGATGCGGCGCTCGAGTGCGGCGACATCGCGCAAGGTGGCGTCCGAGATCGGCGCGCCGGCTTCACGGAGCTCATGCTGCGCAGTCGTTTCGAAGTTGTACGACGAATGGACGATCGGCGCTCCGGCGGTATGACCGTCGGCACGGAGCTGCCGAGCAAGGAACCAGCAGAACGGCTCTTCGAACTGCACCAGATCCGCACGGGCGCGCCGGGCGGCTGCCGCGAACCGGTCGTAAACGACATCCACCTCTGCAATCGCGCGCCAGCGCGAGATCTCCGAGTGCGGATCCAGTTCCTGCATTCGCGCATGAACTTCACCACCGAGCGGCACGTCGAACGGCCCGACCGCATCGGGTTTGACAAACCATGGGTCATACAAGCCGGCGGTCGTGACATCGTGTCCGGCCGCCTCGTATG
Organism: Acetobacteraceae bacterium; assembly: GCA_036265085.1. Classification (GTDB taxonomy): domain Bacteria; phylum Pseudomonadota; class Alphaproteobacteria; order Acetobacterales; family Acetobacteraceae; genus DATAPS01. The sequence continues at coordinate 8,318 of DATAPS010000056.1, forward strand.
CACGAGCGATCGCGGCGGCGCGCCGCTCTCCACCCACGAGGGGCTTGCGGATGGGATAGGGGGTTAGCAGGAGGACTCGCACTATTATCGTTCAACCGGAGTCGCGAGATAGTCAGCCTGGTACCCTGCTCTGATCTCCGCGAGAAGCTCGATCCGGTAGCCGAGATCGTCCAGGAGAGACGTGAACGCCTGCATAGTTCCGCCGTGGCGGCTGCCCAGATTGCGCTCGAATTCGAACGAGATCACCGGGCGGCAACGCTTGATTGTATCGATTGCGCCCCGGAGCACGGCGACATCCGCGCCCTGGGCGTCGATCTTGATGAAGCCGACATCAGCGAACTCGAAAGAGTCCAACGTACGCGCGTGAACCGCGCCTGGGGACCCGGGAGGCGCGCATTCGAATGTCAGCGCGGCAGCATTCGAAATTGCGCGGTAGTCGATCTGTCCAGACTCTTGCGGAACGGGGACCTCCTGCACATCGGGCGGCGCGATACGCATCCACGCATCGCGGTCGTACAGTGGTTCCGGACGGGTGCGGACATTCCGACAGTCGTTCAGTACGAGATTGCCGCACAGGATTCGAAAGATCTCTTCCTGCGGCTCGAACGCATGCACCTCGCGGAATGCTCGGCTCAGAAGCGTGGTATGCAGGCCGATATAGGCGCCGACATCGATTGCCACGCGATCGGATCTCGCGAAGCGCTCTATCGCATCGCGCAAATGCGGTTCCCAGGTATCGCCCCGGAGAACGATTTCTCCGATCAGGTCGTGTGGCCGTACGAGATACCGGCCCATAGGTCCTGTTGCCAGTGCGAGGCTTCCGCCAGTGAGCTCGATGAGCTCGCCGTCCTTTGATGGTCGACTCTCGGGCCGCGGCAGAGTTTCGATCTTCCGATGGAGTTCCGCCTGTTGCGAGCTCAGCTTCTCGAGCCAATCTCGCATCGTCTGCGACATGGCTCCGAGTTGATCGAGTCGTTCGCCCGCTGCCGCCGCACGGGAAAGCGCGCACGAGGCGGAACTCCTGGACTCCTCCAGCTGCTCTTCGAGACTGGCCAGGCGGTGTCCCAGCGCAACCTGATCCTTGTACAGGCCCTCGATGCGCGGCAAGAAGCGGTCGGTTGCGCTTTCGAGGAGCTTCTCCGCGCATTCCGGCGCCGGCTGGGACTCGTGCAGCTGAGCTTCGATGCTGCCGAGACGATGCGCGAGTGCCGACTGGTCCTTGTAGAGGCCTTCGACGCGCGACGAGAAACGCTGAATCGTCGCTTCGACCAGGCGTTCCGCGCTGCCGAGACGATGCTCGAGTGCCGACGTGGTACTGTAGAGGCCTTCGACGCGCGACGAGAAGCGCTGAATCGTCGCTTCGACCAGGCGTTCCGCAATCGCGTGCGCCGCGCTTGTAGTCGCGGACCCGGTCTCCTGGAACTTCGTCTCGAGTTCTTCGGCGGCCCCTTCCCAGAATGGGAGCATCAGCTGCCACAGGCGCTCCCTGACCGGATTAGTCACCCAACTCCGCCGGCTCCGCGACCTGCCACGTGCCCGGATGCGTCCCAGGTCCAAATTCTCTCTCCCCAAAACCCGACGGGATGCGGGCAGGAAGAAGTGGCACTGCGGGCGCGGGTTGCACAAGAGAGAGTGCTGCGCGCTCTGCCATTGACCTGCGCGCGCCAGCGTGAGATGGCGATTTGTGTAACCGATTCCGGGTATTCTCTGCCACTTTCGCGCGAGCGCGTGAAGCGCCGCCGAATCGATGTAAAGTAACACTGTGGACCGAGCCGTTGATCTTGCGATTGGCCCATCTCACACCGGCGTATTTCTCGCCAGACTCGGTGATAGGCGGCGGCGAGCGCTATGTCTACAATCTCACACGCGCGATCGCGGGCGTCGCCTCCGACCGTTTCGAACAATCGGTGTTCACGCTCGGCAAGGAATACGGGCTGTTCCTTCACGACGGAATTCCGGTCCGAGTGCTGCCGAACGAAAACCCGGCGGGAAGCTTCCTCGACGGCATGTCGGCCGACTTTTGGCGCGAGCTTGCGACCTTCGACATTCTCCACGTCCACCAGTCGCTCGCTGGCTTCGGCGTCTATTGCACGGCCGTTGGACGCGCGTTGCGGAAGACGTTGGTTCTGACGGATCTCGGGGGCGGCGAAAGCCCGCTAATGGGATACGGGGGCGGCCTTCGGTTGGCGGACG
>DATAPS010000057.1:0-5498 GCA_036265085.1 Acetobacteraceae bacterium
TTGCGAGCTCGATGAGGAACACATGGCCTGCCCGTTGGTCGCCCGCGTCCGGTAGCACTGCTGCCGCGACGTAGTCCGCCACCGTGACGCCTGACGCTTTCGCCGCAGCCGCCACGGCCGCGTCCAACTCTGCGCCGATCAGATGCTCACCCACCACCGATAGAGACCACGACGTCCGCCCGGTCACGAGCGCACGGGGCGGGTGAAGGTCGACCAGCGTGATGCTGTCCCCGACCACGTACGACCACAGCCCCGCATTCGTCGTGACGACCAGGGCATACTCCACCCCGGTTTCGACGGTGCCGATCCAGCGCCGGTCAGGTGATGCGCCAGCGAGGTCGGCGGGGCGGACGAACTCGTAGAAGATCCCATCATCGAGGATCAGCCGCATTCCCTCGCCGTCGCCACGGTCGGCGATCGCGAAGAAGCCCTCGCTGGCCGGAAACACCTCCCGGGTCTCGGCGTGGCTGCCCTCCAGCCAATAGGTGAACCGGTCGCGGTAGGGCGCGAATCCGACCCCTCCATGGACCACCAACTCCAGATCGGGGTACCAGTGGGCGAGCCGCCCGCCGCCGCGCCGGGCTGCGACCTGCTCGAAGAACAGCACCATCCAACTCGGCGTGCCGGAGACGCTGGTGATCGGCCGGGACAGCGAGCCTTCCGCTGTCCGCGCCATCTTTTCTCCCCAATCCCCGAGCAGCGCGATGTCGCGCGGCGGAAAGGTTCGCCCCGCCGCCCAAAGCGGCAGCTCGGCCGTCATGATGCCGCTCAGGTCGCCCGCGTGTATGCCGGGCGCCAGCCGCTCCAGCGCCGTGCTGCCGCCCAGGATCAGCGCCATGCCGGCACCGACCCCGCTCTCCGGGCGATGAGCGAGGTGGTGCACCAGGACGTCGAGCCCCGCGCGGCGGTTGGCGCGGATCGCCGAAGGGCTGACCGGGATGCGCTTGGTCGGGCCGCCGGTGGTGCCGGAGCTCTTGGCGAAATAGGGTACCGGCCCTGCCCAGGTGATGCCCGCGAGCCGCGGAAAGGCCGCCCCCCACCACTCCGCCCAGAACGCGTCGTAGTCGCGCAACGGCACCGCGCGCTGGTAGTCCGCGACCGACCGCATCCGCGCGAAATCGTGCGCCCGCCCGAACGGCGTCTGCATCGCCCGCGCGGTCAGCCGCCGCAGCACCGCCCGTTGCGCCGCCACCGGGTCGACCGCGGCAAGTTGCGCCGAGCGGCGGCGCGCATAGGCCCGGAGCAGCGGGCCGGCGTCGATCATCGAAGCGTCGGGGGCGCGTGGACGGTGTGGTGGGGCCACATGCGGGCGGCCTCCCGGCGCAGCGGAAGGTCGACGTACTCGCCGCGCTGCCACAGCGGCACCTGGTCGAGAAACGTGTCGCTGCCCAGCCATCCGTCCTGCCCGCCGAGCAGCACCACTCGGTTGGCGTCCAGGTCGCCCATATCGGCGATGAACCGGGCGGAGGCGCCGAATGTCACGTGATGCCGCCGCGCGGTGAGTGCGTGTCCCGTCTTGTTCAGTGTCTCGTTGCTCCCCCCGCCCGGCAACGTACCGAACCGGTAGCGCCACCCGATCACCGGCAAGGCCGCGAGCTGGTGCCGCAGTGCCAGCCGATGTGCCCCGCCCCACATTCGCAACCTCCGCAACACGCGCGCCGTCCGCGGCACCGTCAGCGCGAGCGCCCGCCGCATGGCTGCATCCGGCGCGGCGGCGACTTCGCGCATCAGCCGCAGCCGCCCGGTCCATATCGTGCTCAGCGAGGTGCGCCGCTCCTTTGTGCCCAGACGCCACACGAGCGTCGCAATCAGCGCCTCGTACGCCAACGCCCCTCTGGAGTCCGCGGAGTACCGCCCATCCCAAGTCGCGAGGGCCCGGATCACCGGATGCGCCGCCTCGGCCGGGGTGAGCCGCGCGAGCAGCGACTCACACACCCGCATGCTGTTGCGCCCAAGCACGTCGTTTTGCAGGGCGCCGAGAGCGGAGAGATCGACCGCCGCGTTCGCCTCGAGCAACTCGCGCATCCGGTCGGCGCGGTCGTTGGCCGAGAAGAAGAACCCGACCGGCACATCCCCCGGCGGCGGACGATCGTTCGCGGAGACCGCGAAGCCGGCGGGAGGATCGAGCCAGTGCGGCAGTTCCGGTGTACGGACCATTCGGTCCCATGCTTGGTGGGCGTCCGGAGGCATCACGAGATCGGGCGGCGGGCCGTTCGGCCGCCGCGGCAGGCTTGCCGCGAGCAGATGACCGACGCGGCCGTCGCGGCCGGCGTGGACCATGTTCTGCGCGGGGATTGCGAAATCGGCGAGCGCCGAGCGGAACTCCTCGGCGCTGTGCGCGCGCATGACGCTGAGCATCGCGCCCATCTCGTCGCTCGGCTGGTGCCCTACCCAGCACAGCGCGGTCGGCGACCGGTTGCGCAGGATCATCCCGTCGCTGACGATCGGCCCCAGATCGCTCTCGCGCAGTGTGACCCGTCTCGGCTTGTGGCCGCGCACCTTGATCTCGACCTCCCGCTCGCGCAGCGGGAGGTCGGAGGCGTCGAACAGCTCGCTGCTAGCGGCGTGGAGGCTGGTGCCGCCCCAGGTGAGCCACCTGTTGCGGCCGATCGCGATCACCGGGAACGCCGCCGGCATGATGCCGACCGCGTTGATCCCGGGGCTGCTGAGCCCCGCCGCCAGCCAGATGTTCGGCAGTGCCGTCGACAGATGCGGGTCCGCGGCGAGCATCCCCGCTCCGCTCCGCGTTCGCCGGCCGCCGACCACCGCGGCGTTGCTGCCGACCCGCGTGGCGAGCGTGAGCGGCTCGACGCCGGTCGGCTCGGGTTCCTGATCCCCGAGCAGCTCCGGCCAGATCTCCTTCCAGACCGCCGGGGAGAGACGACTGCGCACCCGCAGCAGGCGCGACCAGACGATCCAGCTCACATCCGCGGAGGCGAGGCGGGCGGTGGTGAACAGGTCCGTGAGCGTCCACGGCTCCGCTGCCATCCCGAGGTGGCGGAACTCCTCCGGCGCCGGACCGTGCGCCATCTGATGATTGACGCCCGCGATGAACCCTTCGGCCCAACGTCGCGTCGGGTCGGACAGCCGTTCGATGATGGCGGGGACCGCGCGGCCGAAATCAAACAGGCGGAGGGTTCGGTCGAGTGGCAGGCCGAGCGGGCCGATCGTCTCGGCGACCCGGCCGGCGGCGAGCCGGCGGAGGATTTCCATCTGCGCCAGCCGCAGATGCGCGTGCACCGCGCCGAGGCCGACTGCGAGGTCGTCGTCGTTGCGCGCCTCGATGAACGGGATCTGCTGCGCGTTCCAGTGGATCAGCACCGGCTCACGGACGGGGAGGGTGGCCGCGATGTGGCCGAGACGCTCGCTGAGGGTTACACGGGCGCGCCGGGGCGCGAGCAGGCCGCGCGCGAGCACGCGGAGCGCCATCGCACCCCCGACCAGCACGTCACGCGCCGCCGCCACGCGGGTCATCTCGCGCACTCCCTACCGCTTGACGCTCGCGTCGTCGCCTCCATAGCCTCGGCGCACATGAGCGACACAGCAACCGCAGCCGATACGGAGGGGTTCGACCTCCGCGCCTTGCCCGGCTCCTTCTATGAAGATCCCTACCCCACCTATCGCGCGCTGCGCGAACAGACCCCCGTCCGCCGGATGCCCGACGGATCGTTGTTCCTGACCCGTTACGCCGACGTCGTTACCGTCTATCGCGACCCGCGGCTCTACAGTTCGGACAAAAAAATCGAGTTCGCTCCGAAATTCGGCGCCACCCCGCTCTTCGAGCATCACACCACCAGCCTCGTCTTCAACGACCCGCCGCTGCACACCCGCGTCCGCCGGCTCATCGCGGGCGCACTCACCTCCCGCGCCGTCGCCGCGATGGAGCCGGCACTGGTCCGCCTGATCGACCGGCTGCTGGAAGGCATCGCCGCCCGCGGCGCATTCGACATTGTCGAGGATTTCGCGGCCGCAATCCCCGTCGAGGTCATCGGCAACCTCCTCGCGATCCCGCAGGACGAGCGCGGGCCGTTGCGGGGCTGGTCGCTGGCGATCCTGGGCGCGCTCGAATTCGCGCTCGCGTCGGAGCAGCAGGCGGCGGGAGATGCAGCGGTGCGCGACTTCTGCGCCTATCTGGAGCGGCTGGTGGCCGACCGGCGGCGTCACCCCGGCGACCCCGCGCGCGACGTGCTCACCCGGCTGATCCAGGGCGAAGGGGACGAGCGGCTGAGCGAGCCGGAGCTGCTGCACAACTGCATCTTCATCCTCAATGCCGGGCACGAGACCACGACCAACTTGATCGCGAACGCACTGACAACGGTGCCGGATCACCCGGAGGTGCATGAGGCGTTGCGGGAGGACCCGAAGCGCATCGCCGGCGCGATCGAGGAGTTCCTGCGCTACGAGAGTTCGAACCAGCTCGGCAACCGGATCAGCACAGCGCCGGCGGAGATCGGGGGCGTGCCGATCAGCGCCGGACAGCCGATCACGCTCTGCATCGGCGCCGCCAATCGCGACCCGACGCAGTTCCCAGATCCCGACCGGCTCGACATCGCGCGCTGGCCGAACCGGCATCTGGCGTTCGGCTTCGGCGTGCATCAATGCGCAGGCTTGCAGGTGGCGCGGCTGGAGGGGCAGGTCGCGATCAGCCGCTTCCTGGCGCGTTTCCCGAACTACCGGCTCGCGGGCAAGCCCGAACGCGGACGACGGGCGCGGTTCCGGACTCTGGTTCGCGCACCCGCGACGGTCGTGTGACGGTGCAAGCGGCGTTCGGCCGGCGCCAACTGGCGTAACCATCCGCGCTCTTTCGCCGAAGTCCCTGCGAAACCAAGCGTCGCTGAGTCCGGGCAGATTGAGCTGCGGCCGACCCGGTACGCCGTTTCGCGACCGAGTCCAAACCGTTTGCACCTGTTGGAGCCTCTCATGATCGTCATCTGACCGCGCGGCGGATCGGTCGGCGTTCCCGAATTTCGATCGCCGCACCAGTCGTCTGAGTCACATTGCAAACAGGAGAAGAATGATGAATCGCCACTACGCGATGCTGGGACTGATCGCTGTGCTCGCGCCGTTCGCGGTGCGCGCCGCCGTCGTGAATGGTACCGCCGCCAAGGTTCCCGTCTACCAGGCGCGCGGCGCAACCGAGATCGCCGCGGCAGGCCCGCTGGCTCCCTCTCTGCAAGGCAAGCCGGTCGTCGTGCGGATCCATGCCGATTGGTGCCCCGCCTGCAAGGCGACGCAGTCGACGATCGACGATCTGAAACAGGCCTATGCCGGAAAGATCAATTTCGTTCAGTTCGATGTCACCAATGGGAAGACTGCGGCCGCGGCGCAGGTGGAAGCACAGAGCCTCGGCCTCGAGCAGTTCTACAATGCGTCGAAAGCCGCAACGTCGACGGTCGCGGTGATCGACCCGCAGGACGGGAAGATCTACGCCACGCTCTACAACGACGGCAACATCGCTGACTACAAGCTCGCGATCGACAACGCGTTGAAGGCGGAAG
>DATAPS010000058.1:0-10200 GCA_036265085.1 Acetobacteraceae bacterium
TGCCGATCTGCTCCCGCGAGAGCGTGTGTTTGCCCGCACCGTAGAAGACGTCCTGACAGTAATGATCCTCGTCGATGACCTGCATCGACATGAAGCGCTTGCCCGTCTCCGGTAGGGTGATCGTCACCGACCCCGCGTCGAGATCGAAGACCGCCGCGGAATAGAGAGTGTCGCGGTTCATCCGGATAACGATCTGGTTGTCGATGGCTGCCGGCTCGCGCGACGTGTTGCTCAGCACATTCCACGGCGCTTTGAATTCCGGGCTGCCGCGATCGACGAAGTACGAGTATTGAACGCGGTAGTTATCGACGAGTGGGAAGCCGTAAATGGTGGCCTCTTTGGCGATGGCACGTGTTTCGCTCGGAGAAAGCGGTTGAATGGCCTTTGAAATCGACGTCATTGAGACCCTGCCCTCCCTCAGCCCTCGTTCGTATGCCTTTCTACCATGGCGCAGCCGTTCTCCCTAGATCGCGGACAGGCTGCTGCATAAAGGAGTCCGGTATCACCGAAACCGGAAAGTGCAGAAGTCAAGCAGAGTTCAGTCTGACCGCCCTAGCTGTCCATCACGGCCGAATAACGTCGATTTCGCACATCTGTAACGAGGATATTCGTTGCCCAAAACCCCCGTGTTCTGCTTTTGTATCCGCATGGACACAGCCGCCTTGCCCTCCCTCACCGAACGCTTCAGCAGAGTCATCCAGGTCGTTCTGCAGGGGCTCGGCAGCCGCTATCGGGCGGACTCCATCCTCGGCCCGGCGGTCGCCGGCGCGCTGCTCAACCTGATCGCCCTGCGGCTGCAAAACCTCCGCCGCCGCTTCGTCACCCTGGTCGAACGCATCCAGGCCGGCACGCTGCGGAAACTGCCGGAACCGGGCACAGCACGGGCGCGCAACGCCGCCGGGAAATCCGCCGAGCGGAAGCCACGGCCGAACCTCCTGGCCGGATACGGCGTGCGGGAGGTCTGGGGCTGGGTGGTCAACATCGCGTGCCGCAATGGCGACGAGCTGCAGCGCCTGCTGGAAGACCCGGAGATGCAGGCGATGATCGCCGCCGAGCCCCGTCGCATGGGCCGCATCCTGCGTCCGCTCTGCCGCCTGCTCGGCGTCGGCGAGATCCCCGACCTGCTGCGGCTGCCCTCGCAGGCCGATGTCGTCACCATCGACTGGGCCGCTCACGCCCGGATGGTGGAAGCCGAGAAAGCCGCCACGGCCGCCGGCCTGCCGCCCCCGCCCTGGGACCCGCCGCCGTTCACCGGGACCCGCGACCGGCCGTTCCGCTTCTATCTCACCCGCTACCGGCAGCCGCTGCTGGCCCAGCCGCTGCTGGCCCAGCCGCTCCTGGCCCAGCCGCTCCTGGAATGAGGGCGCCGCCGCGCCGTCGCCCGGCCTCGTCCGCTTTGTGGCACCCTTTCCGCGCATCGCGCGGAGAGGCGCGGCATCCTGCGTGATGCCAAAGCGGGTTACCGGAAAACATCGTGCTCTATGCCAACGGATACTCGACTTCCGCCGTATAGGCCGACGCCTCCTTGCCGAGCCGCGAGCTGAACAGCGTGAAATGCTCGACCGGAACTTCCGCGCGGAACAGGTTGTTCGACTGCACGAAGGCGGCGAGCTTCTGTTCCACGACGTTGTCGAGACGCGCCAAGGTGACGTGGGGGATGAAGCGCCGCCGCTCCGGCTCCAGCCCCACGCGCTGGAGGGTCTGCTCCAGCTTGCTTTGCAGGTGATCGAGCTGCTGCGTCCGCTCGGCGCCCACCCAGAGCGCGGTCTCGCGTCCGCCTTTGTTGAAGGTGCCGACGCCCGCGAGGGTCAGCGTGAACCGCTTGCCCCGCATCGCCGCGAGGGCGTGATCGATCTCTTCGGCGGTGTGGGCCTGGACCTCGCCGATGAAGCGCAAGGTCAGGTGGTAGTTCTCGATCGGCACCCAGCGCGCGCCGGGAACGCCCCGGCCGAGAGCGGCCAGCCGCTCGCGCAGTTCCCAAGGCAAATCGAGGCCGACGAAGAGTCTCACGCCGGGGAGAATGATCGGCTCGGCCGTAAGCGCAAGGCCGCGGGCCGCCTAGGACTTGCTCGCCTGTCGGGCCGCCCCGGCTCCGCGCAAGAGGCGTTCGACCTCGGGGAGCATGCGGGCGACGATGATCCGCACCCCTTGCGCATTCGGGTGGATGCCGTCCGCCTGGTTGAGCGCCGGATTCGCGGCGACGTTTTCGAGGAAGAATGGGTCGTAGATCACGCCGGGCCGCTTCCCGAGCGCGTCGAACACGTCCCGGAACGCCTGGCTGTAGTCCGCGCCCATGTTCGGGGGCGCATACATCCCCGACAGCAGGACCGGGATGTGCTTGGCCGCGAGCGCATCGAGGATGGTGGCGAGGTTCGCCTCCGTCTCCTTCGGGTCGATTCCGCGCAGCCCGTCGTTGCCGCCCAGCTCCACGATCGCCGCGTCGGCGCCGTCGCCGAGCGCCCAGTCGAGCCGGGCGCGGCCGCCCGCGGTGGTATCGCCGGAGACGCCGCCGTCGACGATCGCCACATCGAACCCATCGGCCTTCAGCGCGCCGGCGAGCTGCGCCTGAAATGCGTCTCCGGCGGGAAGCCCGTAGCCCGCCGCGAGCGAGTCGCCAAGCACCAGCAGGCGCAGCGGCGCGGCGAGGGCCGGCAGGGGCAGCGCCGCGGCTGCGGCGAGGCATAGGGTGAAGACTCGGCAATGCCAGCGCATGAAAACTTCCCGACCCGAAGCTGCCCTCCATATGGGCGGGTCATGGACGACATCGCAATTCCGGCTTCGGCCGTCGCCGCTCTTGTCGGCGGGACGGTCACCGCCGATCCGCTCGTGCGTATCCGCGACCTTCGGCTGACGATCGCCTCGGCGGCGGGCCGCGTGGAGATCCTGCGCGGGATCGACCTCGATATGGCGGCAGGGGAAGCGATCGGCGTGGTCGGGCCGTCCGGTTCGGGCAAGACCAGCCTGCTGATGCTGCTGGCGGGGCTCGAGCGCGCCACGAGCGGCGCCATCAGCTTCGCCGGCGAGTCGATGATCGGGCGCGACGAGGATGCGCTCGCGAAGCTCCGGCGCGAGCGGATCGGCATCGTGTTCCAGGCTTTCCACCTGATCCCGACCATGACTGCACTGGAGAACGTCGCGATTCCGCTGGAGCTCGCCGGCGTTCCGGATGCCTCCGGACGGGCGCGGGCGAGCCTGGAGGCCGTCGGGCTGGGGCATCGGCTGACGCATCTGCCCGGGCAGCTCTCCGGCGGCGAGCAGCAGCGCGTGGCAATCGCGCGTGCGTTCGCGCCGCGACCGAGGCTGCTGCTCGCGGACGAGCCGACCGGAAATCTCGACCGCGCCACCGGCGCAGCGGTGATGGACCTGCTGTTCGACCTGCGCGCGCGCACCGGTGCCACGCTGATGCTGATTACCCACGACCCGGATGTGGCCGCGCGCTGCGACCGGATCGTCCACATCGCCGACGGTCGCGTGGCGTGATGCTCGCCTTCCGGATCGCGCTGCGGGATTTGCGCGGCGGCATACGCGGCCTCCGGATTCTGCTCGCCTGCCTTGCTCTCGGCGTTGCGGCGATCGCAGCCGTGGGATCGTTGCGGGTCGGCGTCGAGCGCGGGCTGGCGGCGAATGGTCGGCAGCTGCTCGGCGGCGACATCGAGGTGCAGGGCGGCGCGCAACCGCTGCCCGACACCCTTCGGACATGGCTGCGCCAGCATGGGGCGCGGCTGTCCGACACCGTCACGATGCGCTCGATGCTGGTCGCGCCGTCGGGTGCGCGGGAATTGGTCGAGCTGAAGGCGGTGGACGGCGGTTGGCCGCTGGTCGGCGCCGCCGCGTTCGATCCGGGACAGACGCCGGCCGATGCGCTCGGCACGCGGGACGGGCATCCCGGGCTTGCGGTGGAGCAGGTGGTGCTCGACCGGCTCGGCCTGAAGATCGGTGATCCGGTCCGTCTCGGGACAGCGACGCTGGCGCTGCGGGGCGTGCTGACGACGGAGCCGGATCGCGTGTCGAGCCCGTCCATCCTCGGCGCGCGCGCCTTGGTCGCCTTCCCGGTGCCGCAGGACGCCGGGCTTCTCCAGCCGGGTTCGCTCGCCGAATTCCATCTCCGCGCGGCGTTTCCGGCGGGAACCGATATTGGGCGCGTGCTGCGCGACATCCGGGCCGCCTTCCCGAACACCGGCTGGCGCCTGCGCGACGCGGGTGATGCGGCCCCGGGCGTGATCCAGTTCGTCGACCGGACGAGCCTGTTCCTCACCCTGGTCGGCCTGACCTCGCTGCTGGTCGGCGGCATCGGCGTGGCCAACGGCGTTCGCGCCTGGCTCGATGCACGAAGCCGCAGCATCGCGACGCTGCGCTGCCTCGGCGCATCGGCTCGACTGGTGCTGGCGGTGTGCCTGATCGAAGTGATGGCGCTCGCCCTGGCTGGGATCGTGCTCGGCGTCGTGGTGGGGGCAGCGCTGCCGGCGGTCGCGGTGAGCGCCCTCGGCGACCTGCTCCCGGTCAGGCCGGAACTCGGGCTGTTTCCCGCGCCGCTGGGGCTGGCGGCGCTCTACGGCTTGCTCGTGGCGGGCGCGTTCGCGCTGTGGCCCCTTGGCCGCGCGATGCGGATCCCGGGCGGCGCGTTGTTCCGAGATCCGCTGGTTCCCGCGCGGGCAAGACTTCCAGCGGGGCTGCTCGCCGCCAATGCTGCACTCGGCCTGGCGCTGGTCGCGGTGACGATCGCGACGGCGGAGCAGCCGGGGTTTGCGGCGTGGTTCTGTGCCGCCGCGATTGGAACGCTCGCCCTGTTCCGCGTCGGCGGATCGGCGGTGATGCGCCTCGCCGCCGCGATCCGGCCGCCTCCGTTGGCCTGGGCGCGGCTCGGGCTCGGCCTGTCGACGCCCGCCGCTGTCGCCTTGATCGAGGGCAACGTGCAGCGCGAGATTTCCGACCAGATGCCGTCCTCGGCGCCGACCTTCTTCTTCGTCGACATCCAGAACGACCAGCTGCCCCGTTTCGAGCAGATCGTCGCGACCACCCCCGGCACGAGCGATCTCCGCCAAGTGCCGAGCTTGCGTGCCCGTATCGTCGCGGTGAACGGGGTGCCCGCCGATCAGGTGCATGCGACCGACGGCACCGCCTGGGCGCTGCGCGGCGACCGCGGGCTGACCTATGCCGCGGCGGAGCCTGAGGGCACCAAGCTCGTCGCAGGGTCCTGGTGGCCCGCTGGCTACACAGGGCCGCCGCTGGCCTCGTTCGACGCGAACCTCGCACGCGGCTGGGGGGTGAAGGTCGGCGACGTGATCCGGGTGAACGTGCTCGGGCGCGATATCGACTTGAAAATCGCGAACCTGCGCGACATCGCCTGGCGCAGCCTCGGTCTGAACTTCACCCTTGTTGCGAGCCCGGGCCTGCTCGAGCACGCGCCACACATGCATATCGCGACGGTGCGGGCGGTCCCTGCCGCCCAGGGAACGTTGTTGCGCGCCGTGACCGACGCGCTGCCGAACGTGTCCGGCATCCGGGTGGCCGACGTGCTGGGCGCGATCGCCGTGCTGCTGTCCCAGCTCGGAGCGGCGTTGATCGCCACCGGTTCTCTGACGCTGATGGCCGGCGCTCTGGTGCTCGCCGGCGCGGTCGCGGCCGGACAGCAGCGGCGCATTCGCGAGGCCGTTATCCTCAAGACGCTCGGCGCCACGCGCGCGCAGGTGCGGGGGGCATGGTTGGTGGAGTTCGGGTTGCTCGGCCTGGCCTCCGGGGTCATTGCGGCGGTCGTGGGAACAGCGGCAAGCTTCGCAGTGGTGCGATATGTGATGCACACCGAGTGGAGCTTCTTACCCGGAACGCTTGTGCTGACGGTGGCCGGATGCGTGGTGCTGATGCTAGGCTTCGGCTATATCGGCACGGAGGCGGCGCTGCGCGCCAAGGCGGCGCCCCTGCTGCGCAACGAGTAGCGGTTCGGATCAGCCGAATCCGTACAGACGTGTTACGTCGATTTAGCTTGATCGCCCAATTCGTCCTGCCAAATTGGGCACTACGGGCAAGCTCGCCCTGAAGGGAACCTCACGAAATGGCGTACAGTCCCGACTACCGGACATACCCCGGCGCCAGAAGCGCGGCTGATGCCGCGGCAGTCCTGGATACCGGCCTGCGCGCGTATATGCTGCGCGTCTACAACTGGATGGCGTCCGGCCTGTTGCTGACGGCGATCGTGGCCTACGGCATCGCCAACACCAGCCTGCTCGAAGTCTTCTACCCGCTGGTGCAGACGCCCCGCGGCCTGATGCACGCACCGGGCGCGCTGGCATACGTCAGCATGTTTGCCCCGCTCGTCTTCGTCATGGTGCTCAGCTTCGGCGTGAACCGGCTCTCCACCCGGACGGCGCAGATCCTCTACTGGTGCTTCTGCGTGGCGATGGGCGCGAGCCTGACGAACATCTTCCTGATCTACGCGCACCAGAGCATCGCGGAGGTGTTCTTCATCGCCGCCGGCATGTTCGCCGCAATGAGCATCTGGGGCTACACCACCCGCTCCGACCTGACGCGGATGGGCAGCTTCCTGGTGATGGGCCTGATCGGCATCATCATAGCGGGCCTGGTGAATATGTTCGTCGGCAGCGCCGCGTTGCAGTTCGCGATTTCGGTGATCGGCGTGCTCGTGTTCGTCGGCCTGACCGCCTACGACACGCAGCGGATCAAGGCTGATTACGTGCAGTACGTCTCGGCGTACGGACCGGACGTCGCGGCGAAGCGCAGCGTCTATGACAGCCTGTCGCTGCTGCTGAACTTCATCAACCTGTTCCTGTTCCTGCTGCAGCTCATGGGCAACCGCAGCAGCAACAACTGACGCGACCGTCCGTCCGGCGGCTCGAAATCGGGGCTTCGGCAACGCGCCGGAGCCCCTTTTTCATGCGCGATTCCGCACCTTCAAGACCGTGATGTTGCCGCTCGGTTCGAGGACGACGAGCCGCGTCTCCGCGAGATCCGCCCGTCCTCCCTGGGGGGAGAGCGGGCGGAGCTGGGTTCAGGTCAGCGTCTTGAGAAAGCTCTGCAGCTTGGCGGCGGCGGTGCCCTTGTCGGTCTGGTCGAGGGCGGCGAGCTCGGCGGCGAGACGGTCCATCGCCGCCTCGTAGATCTGCCGCTCCGAGAAACTCTGGTCGGGCTGCCCGGCATTCCGGTGCAGGTCGCGCACCACCTCGGCGATGGTCAGCGGATCGCCGGAATTGATCTTCGCCTCGTATTCCTGGGCGCGGCGCGACCACATGGTGCGCTTGATCCGCGCCTTTCCGCGCAGCACCGCCATCGCGTCGTCGAACATCTTGCGCGTGGCGAGCTTGCGCAATCCGGCGCTGCGCGCCTTCGCGACCGGCACCCGCAACGTCATTCGGTTCTCGTCGAAGGTGATGTGGATCAGCTCGAGCCGATGGCCGGCAATGTCCTCCACGGCGATCTTCTCGACCTTGCCGACGCCGTGGGTTGGGTACACGACGTAGTCTCCTTCCACGAAGATCTCATCCTTCGCGGCAGGCTGCCGCACGTGCAGCACCGGCGCGCCGGACATGCCTGAGTGCACTGGAGAGGCTGAGTGCACCGAAGAGGCTGGGGGCGGGGCGGCGGCCGCTGGCTTGGGCGGTGCGGCCATCGGGGTGGCAACAAGCCGCGGCACGACGATCGGGTCCGGGCTGCTCGAGGCGGGCGCGGGGCGCTGGATTTCGGCGTTGATTTTTTCGACTTTCATGGCTTCGGGCTGGGCCGGGGCCGGTTTCGCGGCAGGCGGCGGTTCGGGTTTCAGGATTTGCGGCACGGGTGCCGACGTCACGCTGGGCGACGGCATCTTCGCCGGGGTCTTAGGAGCCGCCGACTTAATGACGGATTTCGACGTCGGTTTCGTGGCGGCGGCCTTCGCGCTTGCGGCCAGAGCTGGTTTGCGCGCAATGGGCTTCGCGACCGCCTTCTTTGGAAGCGACACCTTGGTCGCCACCTTCTTGGCGGCGCGGCTCTTGACGGCAGCCGGCTTCGCGTTTGGCGCCGGCTTGGCACTGCTCTTCGTCGTCGGCGCGCGCGCGACACGCGTATTGGCCGGCGCTTTGTGCGCGGCTTTCGCGGCAGGCGCGGTCCGGGCCGACGATGCAGTTGAAGCCTTCATGCCCATACTCTTCCTTTGTCAGCGCCTCTCCCAAACCGGCCAAGCTCGGGGGACGCTTCTCCCGGCGCACGGGCGCTTGGTCGCGAACGCCATGTGTCAGAGGGTGCGGGTTTCGCCGCGAATCGCATCCGCGACCGCAGTTAACGTATAGCATGAAATTGGAGTGTCGTCATGTCGTCACAAGCGACTAACACGCTGTACGGGCGTATTCTGTCCGAGAATATAAGTCTCGCCCTCTGACGGAGTCCGTTAGGGCTTGCCGGGCTCCGGAGAAAAAAGCTTGGCTTTGTCCGGCTTGTCCTTCCAGTCGTCCGCGTCCGCGGGCGCCTCGCCCTTGCGCGTGATGTTCGGCCAGAGCGCCGCATAAGTGCGGTTCTGCTCGAGCCAAGCCGCCGCGGCATCGTCGCTGTCGGGGATGATCGCTTCTACCGGGCATTCCGGCTCGCAGACGCCGCAATCGATGCATTCATCCGGATGGATCACCAGCATATTCTCGCCGACATAGAAACAGTCGACCGGACACACTTCGACGCAGTCCATATATTTGCAGCGGATGCAGTTTTCGGTGACCACATAGGTCATCGGGTACTCCTGGCGCCGTATTCGAGAGCGGACAACGCGGCGGTATGCAACCTAATCGCGAGCCTCGCAAGGGAGAGCAACCCGCACTTCCGGCGCGATCTCGCGATAGAGCGCGCGCGCTTCCGGAGCGGGGCCGCGCCGGGCGGCGAGGGCAAGCACCTCGACCACCAGTACGGCGTCGCGCAACGGCAGGGTCAGGACGTCGCCCACCCGCAATCGTGCGTGCGCCTTGTCAGTCGGCTGGCGATTGATCCGCAGGCGGCCGTCCGCGACGAAGCGGGCACAGTCGGCCCGCTGCTTCATGAAGCGGGCGCACCACAGCCATTTGTCGAGCCGCTGCCAATCGCGATCCTCGGCCTCCGCCATCCCCCGGCTCAGCGCCGCCATGCCGCGAGCGCGGCGAACGGCCCGGGACGCGCGGTCACACGCTCCGCGTCCGCCGCGGGGTCGGCGCGCCTGCGGCGGGGGGCGGCGAGCATCGGCGGCGCGGGCGGACCGAACACGCCCGCGTCCAGCGTCGGGGCGGGCAGCACGCGGAACCCGAGCCGGCGGATCACGGCCGGCAGGATCTCGGCGCGGATCGACAGGCGCGACGGCAGGTCGGCCGGAACCGCGATCGGACGGAAGCGGCTGGCCCAGGCAAGCTCCGCCGTGACGCGCTCGGCCACATCGAGCCGCAACAGAACCGGACCCGCCTCGACCCAGCCGAGCGCCGCCGCGAACCCGTCCGGCCAATCAACCGGAACGGGAAGCGACACGAGGCCCGGCGCCGGCAGGGCAGGGGCGGCGACGCCATGGCGCAAGGACCAGAGGGCGGCGCGCATGGTGGCGACGCGCGGCTTCAGCAGGGCCGGCATAAACAGGGCGAACCGCCCCGCACGAACGCCGAGCGGCTTCATACGGCCGCGCAATGCCGGTGGGATCTCGGCCTCCGTCGCGCCCGCGGCGACGCCCAGCCCTTCGAGCAACCGATGCACGTGGCCGCGGATCGCCGGGTCGGCATCGGCGGCAGCCACCGCGGCGAAGAGCGGAGCGAGCGCCTCGCGGGTCTGCCCATCGACGAAGCGCTGCAGCCGCGCGCGCACCCGCTCGCGTTTCGCCCCGTCGAGGAACTCGCTCTCCATCACCTCGACCAGTGGCCGGGCGGTGCTCGGACCGGGCCGCAGCCGCGCGATCGGGATGTCCTCCCACGCGACCCGCAGCGTCGGCAGCAGCGCGAGGGCTCCGTCCGGGGCGCTCTCCAGGCGCGCGACGCGGCGGGGGATCTCCTCGCGGAGTGCGCGGCGGGCGGCCCGCATCACGAGCTTGCGCTCGTCGCCCTCCGCCAGCGGATCGGGGATGAAGGTGAAGCCGCTGACGTGGCCGACCTGATGGCCCTCGACCACCACCTCGCCCCGCCGCGTCACCGCCGACAGCAACTCGGCGCTCTCGGCGCTTTCAAGGCGGCGGAGCAGATGAGCGGCGCGGCGATCGACGAAACGCGCGGTCAGGCG
>DATAPS010000059.1:0-2605 GCA_036265085.1 Acetobacteraceae bacterium
TCTTCTCTCCTGGCGGCAAGACGCCCTCGATATCCTTCACGATGCCCAGAACGCCTCTCAGCGAGTCAATCCCCGTTTTGAGCAATGCGAGCGTGCTGATCGGATCCAAGATTGGTCACCCCGTGCAAACGTCGACCCAGAGTTTAGAAGTTGTGCTGCTTTCGTAATCGAGTCGACCGAACCTTCATCGTCCGTCGCCGAAACGGATCGGGCGCCCCGCCGCCCGCACCATCCGGAACGACCGCCCCGAGTGGTAACGATCGCGGTCCGTAGCAAGCCCACCTTATCAAAAAAATAGTTGGGTGATTACTGTTATTTAGTCTGCACCCGGCAGTAGTCACGGTGTGGTGGCGACCTGTATTGTGTCGATCAGCAGAATGATCTGCCGCCCTCGCAAGGATGCAGTTATGACACGGAACCACTTCGACCGGCCCGTTCGCTTAGACGAGCGTCGGTTCACAGTCACCGATGCGTGCCGACTGAGTGGCGCGGTGGACGCTGATGTGTGGAACTGCTTCGGCCGGAGGGCGGGAATCCACTCGGCATCGGCGAACGCGACGGGCGCGGCCGGCGCCTGCTGCACCTTCTCGACGTCGTGAAGCTCGCCGCCATGCACGACATCACGCGCCGAGCCGGGGTTCGCCCGAGCGACGCGGCCGGCGCGGCAGTGCTGGTAGCGCGCCAAATCGAGAAAATGGCGCCGCGCGACGAATACGGCAGCCCGCTTGTGGACCTGCAATCGTTGCCACAGACGCTCTACCTCGGGCTGGCTTCGGTGGACGGCGAGATGCAGGTCGGACTGATCGATCCGTTCCGGCCGGGCGGCTATCTCGACGTCGGCAGACCCTCCGCCGCCGCGCACATCGTCGTGCCGATTGCGGCGCTGCTCGCGACCGTGACCGGCCGCGTTATCGGTGCGCTGACGTGAGCGAGAGCGAGGTGAGCACCGAGCGGTGCATGAGACAGGCCGTGGTGCTCCGCGACCTCGCTCGCCGCGAAAGCCGCGCTGGAAACCGCGACGGGGCGATCAGTCTGCAGTGTATCGGGGACCTGCTCGCCGAGCCTGCGGAGTATGGCGGCGTCCTGGTCATCCGCAGGGACGGTGCGCCGTGACCGCCATCGCCCCCCAGCCTGTGCCTAACGGGTTCCCGGCCTCAGTTGCAGCTGAGGCCGGTGGACCCGCGTTCAAAAGCCCAGCCCACTCCCTGCCCGAGAGTTACGGCGATGCCAGTTTACAAGCTCGGCGACAGGCCGAACAGCCTGACCGGTTCGGCCATGGCCTCCGCGTGACGCTTTTTAGGACCTACGCGGCGAAGACAAAGCACGAGCGCGACTACACGCTCCGCAGCCTAGCGGACGAGATCGAGGCGACTACAGGTGTCACCAAGGGGGTGCTGCCGTGGCTAAAGCTCGCAACTTTTGGCGATCTCAGGGCACCGATTAAGGACAGCCTGCGTCACGACGACAACGTCCTGACCATCACCGGCATCGAGGGCGACTACGACGGCGAGCTCGTGCCGCTCGCGGACGCGGTAGAGCTGCTAACAAAGCAGGGCATCCTCGCGATCGTCTACACGTCGCCGTCTCATACCGAAGCCAAGCCTCGCTGGCGCGTCCTCTGCCCGCTCAGCTCTGAACACCCGCCGGATAAGCGGGAACACTTCGTCGGGCGGCTGAACGGACTGTTCGGCGGCATCCTGGCGGGCGAATCCTTCACGCTCTCGCAGAGCTACTATTTCGGCTCTGTCAACAGCAACCCCGCGCATCGTGTTGTCCTGGTCGACGGGACCGGCATCGACACGCATGATGGCCTAGATGAAAGCTGGATCGGCAAGCCAAACACCGGCTCGTCATCCGGCAGCGGTGCGGGCCCAACCAGCGGCCCGGTGGATCAAGCCGCGCTGCTGCGCGAGATCATGGACGGCGATAGCTACCACGAAAACATCGTGAGGCTGGCGGGCGCGTTCTCCAGGACCGGCGTCGCCCCCATGGAGGCGCTGGAGAGGCTTGAGGCGGTGATGAATGCCGTGCCCGAAGCCGAGCGTGATGCTCGCTGGCGCGCGCGATACAGCGATCTCGGCCGATGCGTGTTCGACATCTACGGCAAGGACGCGAAGAAGAAGGACGCTGGTCCAGGGCGTCCCGGCTGGTCGGAAGAGGCCACCTGCGACTTCGATCCCGAGACGGGCGAGATACCGCCGGATGGGGTGCTCGGCCGGTTGATCTTCCCCGCCGACTGCGTCACCGGCCCGCGCCGCGAATACGTCGTGAAGCGGCTGCTCGCGCGCGGCGACGTCGCCGCGCTGATCGGTGCACCAGGCTGCGGCAAGTCGATCCTGGCGCCGCATCTCTGTTACGCGATTGCGCAAGGGCGTCCCGCGTTCGGGTTGCGGACACGCCAGGGGCGAACGCTCTACGTTGCCGCCGAGGACGGAACGGGCATGCGGCAGCGCGTTCACGCGCTCAGCCAGCGCCATGGAGATGCGCCGGAGTTCGCGATGCTCGAGGTCGGCAACCTCCGCGATCCGGAGGCGGCGAGTGATCTCCGTGGCGTCGTCGCCGAGTGGAAACCGAGCGTCGTGGTTATCGACACGCTCGGCGCCGC
>DATAPS010000060.1:0-7803 GCA_036265085.1 Acetobacteraceae bacterium
ATCGAGGAGGTCGTGCCTACACTGGACAAGGATCTTTCCCTATCCCAGGACCTCGCCTTGAGATCCGGCGTGTTCTCCGGCGACGTCGCGAAGACAACGCCGGCCGGCGAGCCCGGCGCGCAAAAGCCCGCTGCGGGTAAAGCGCCCCTGGCGAGCTACGCCAAGCCCTTCAGGGTGAACACGTTGCTGGTCGGCGACACCCGCTTCAATGTGCCCCAGGGCGGCACGGTGACGATCACCAGCGACGCCCGCTACGACACCGACGTGGATTTGACCAAGATGGAGGCGCACGACCGGCCGCCATCGACCTACGCCATCGAGCTCTACCGCGCCAAGCACAGCCATTTCCACGGCGATCGTCCCGTCTCGGCGAAACGGGAATACAACGTGGGCAAGCCGGGACTGGGCGAATGGTTCAATTTGGACGAAGGAGAATACTACGTCGTCATTGAGAAGGGCGGAAACCCCCGTTTCACCCTGGAAGGCAATCTGCGCATCGACGTCCGACAGCCCTGAGCGTCGCACCGATGTGACGCCGCCTGACCATGAACGACGGTTGCCGGGACGATGAGGCGCCCTGGCGTTCGTCAGACCACACCATCGTTGCAGAATGCTCTGGTTCGCCATCAGCATGCTGGCGTAGCGCCGGTACTCGCCCTAATCCAGAGTCTCTCGACTGAGCAGCGGCTCGAACCGATAGAAGAGGCGGTTCCGGGAAATCTGATCGTGAAAAGCAGGGGCGAGCACCATGAGGACCTTCGTCCAGACGCGATCCACCGGTGTCTCGCGGACGGCAGCCCAGCAACCTCGCACGATCGCGGCGCTCCCGTCACCCGCGCGGGCCGGCACCGGAGTCGGCGGATGGTCCTACGCCAAGATTGCGGTGAGTGCGGACGTGTCTCCTCGCCTGCAACGCAGACTTCGCGTGGGGTCGATCGCCGATCCGCTGGAGCATGAGGCCGAACGGATTGCCAAAAAGCTCATTCGTATGCCTGATCCACAGACGGCGACCAAGGCTTCGGCCGTCGGCATGGATGGCGCGCGGGATTCACTGCGGCGGACCTGCGCGGCCTGCGCAGCGCATGAGGATGAAACGATCACCTGCGCGGAGTCCCCGTCCGGTGGCGATCTTCTGCGCTCCCCCGATGGACCGCCGCCCACGATCGCGAGCGAGCTAGAGCGGCGTCTTCGCGCGCTCGACAAGGGCAGGCCGCTCGCGGCCGCCGCGCGCACCTTCTTTGAACCCCGTCTCGGCTATGATTTTGGCGGTGTGCGCGTGCATGTCGACGAGGATGCCCATTCCGTCGCCGGCGCCGTCTCCGCCCGGGCCTTCACGATCGGCCGTGACATCGTTTTCGCTCGCGGCGAGTACAAGCCCGAGAGCGCCGATGGACGTCATCTTCTCGCCCATGAATTGACCCACGTCGTTCAGCAGGGCGCCGCGCAGCAGCTGCCGGCGGGAACCTACAGCCTGCGCCTGCAGAGCGAGGGCGGCGAGCAGATCATTGGCCCGCCGCTGCTCGGCGCGGCTCTGGAGGACAAGGCGGCCGCGTCAGTCCCGAACGACGAAGACCAGGTCGAGGCACTGATGCCCGATGGGTTTGCCGCTGTGCCGGTAATCCAGCCGCTGACCGGGGGTGCCGGGCCCATGGCTGCAACGCACCGCGTCCTTCACGAAGCCCGCGCCCCAGCCGCAGGATCCGCTCGCCCGTCTCGCCCAGGGGCTGCCCCCGGGTCTCACCACGCCGACGATTAATGGAAGCAAAGGTCGCCAATGATCAGGACGTGCTGACCGCGATCACGGCCTCGAAGGTCGCACAAACCGGCTCCTCCGCCGGGAGGGTGACGTGCGGGTTCACCGGCCTGAAGATCGACACGAGTGCCGAGCAGATCGTCGCCAGCGCCGCCGCGGCGGGCGGCTGGACCGGAAAGGTGCTGCCGGACCGGCTCGCCAATCCGCCTCAATGCGCGAACGTGGCACAGGTGCCCGTGACGATCAACGCCGTGCCCAGCAACGCGGGTTTCGTCAAGCGCGTGCAGGCGAGCGAGGACGAGCACTGCGCGGAGATCCGTGCCCTGCACGACCGTCACTTCGCTCCATACGATCAGTTCGTTTCCGGACTGAGCGGGACCGGCGTGGGCCTGCCGGCCTGCAGCCAGAATCTCGTGGGGCAGCTCAACAATCGTCACTGACAGGCAACGTTCGCGTTCGTCTATGGCTACGCTGCCGCGACGCAGAAGCTGGACGGCCCTGGCGGCACGCACGAGGACAAGGCCGCCGTGAACGCCGCCGCCGATTGCGCCTCGGCCACCATAACGCTGGGACAGGCCAATCCGAGGATCGGTGGAGCCGGTCCTGGCAACGTCGTGACGATCGCACCAACCGTTACCAACTTCGATCCCAAAAAGCTCAAGACCGTCGGCAACGATCTGAAGGACGACAAGACCACCGTGAAGTCGTTCTCGAGCCCGGCCAACGCCGCGGCCGCGCTCGCGGTGATCCAGAACTATGGGATGA
Organism: Acetobacteraceae bacterium; assembly: GCA_036265085.1. Taxonomy (GTDB): domain Bacteria; phylum Pseudomonadota; class Alphaproteobacteria; order Acetobacterales; family Acetobacteraceae; genus DATAPS01. Next base: position 2,519 of record DATAPS010000060.1, read on the forward strand.
CATCGCGCAATGTCATCGGGGCGATGGAGTACTTCCTCGTGGGCAGCAACGCCCCGACCGGCTCCCTGAAGGGCGCCAATGAAATCGCCTTCGCCCCCGCGCGTGTCCAGGTGAGCCTCAACCTTCCGAACCCGGGGGAATGGGCGATAACCGATGTCGCCGGCACCGCTGCCGGCGTCAACATCAGCGTGATCGTCAATTTCGGTGCGGCCCGCAACGAGGCCTATTCCGGTCTGGCCGTGATTACGAATTTCGGCTTCACCCGCCGAGCCTGGATCGGTGGCAGCCGACAGTCACCGGAGATGATGTATTTCACCTGATATCAGGTTCTGCGTCAGCCTCGGCGCAAGATTTCGGTGCTGGCGGACGGGGGGCGAGCTACGTGGCCTGCAACCCTGAGGAGATGTACAGCGATGTTTGCTCCCCTTTTCAAGATACCAAGGGCGAAGATCGCTTCGCATTCCGTCCGGAATCGTGCTCCCACGAGCAAGGATCTCTGGCACCGCCCGCACGACGGCGCCGCGAGCCCCGCCCCCGGGCCGCGCGTCCTGCATCAGTTCGGCCGGGTATGGGTCGATGCTGAACCTTCGTCCGGCTCAGCCGCGCGCGACGAGGAGCCGACCGAGGCGCTCGAGAAGAGAATCGAAAGGTCGCCATCCGACGCGGGCGCCCCACGGCCCGCATCCCTGGGTATGCTGCGGCATGTTGGCGATCGCGATGGCGCGTTTGTAACGGGCCCGCCGGTCGCCACGAACCTCGGCGCGGTCAGAGCCGGCGGTGGCGCCGCGGCGGCGGGATTCACGGCTTGGCCCGCGGGGTTCAAGGCGCCCGATTTCGATTTCAACACCCACACCGGCGCCGGGGTGGGCGCGGGCTCGGAGCTCAACTGGACCGCCGACCCAATCTTGACGACGGCCGCGTTCGAGGGTGTCGCCAACTCGTTCTACACCTCCGCCGGCAAGTACAAGACTGGCGAGAAGGAGGGCGGCAAGGACGTGTCCTGGATTTTCTCACCTGTCATCGCGTCCTTGATCAAGACCGGAGAACAGGAGCACTGCGATGATCACGCGGCGGCCTATAGCATATCGCTGAAGGAAGCCGAATCAGTGTTGAAGGCGCACGTCGTCGGACATACATTCGGGCCGGCGGCGTCCAGTTCCGACGCGGAAAAACTCGTGCTGAAGACGATCGACCGCAATCTCACCCATAAAGCTCTTGGCACCGACAAGGCGAAATGGGCAGCTATCTACACGACGCTGTACCAGAAGACGGGGACGCGCGACACCAGCCAATGGCACACGCTGTGGACCGGCCCCAGGACAGAAACCGCAACGGACGTAACCTACGAGATCGTCAAGGGTGCGAGCCAGATCGGTTCTCACTCGTCCGCTTCGATCATAAAATACTGACAGCCGCCCCGCCGAGGACCGAGCAGAAGATCACTGCCATCGGCGTGCGTGTCGCGCTGGGTGAGCAGGCACTGGGTCGCCCTGAACGCATCGTGCAATGCGAGCAGAGCCGCGAGACCGTGTTGCGCGGATCGGATTATGAACGCGTCGACCCTGGCGATGATGTGGTTACGAATTGCGCACGTTTTCCGGGCGGCCGAGCTCCAACATCCGATTCAGGGTTCGACGGCCACGGCGACTTCGGTGTTTCCCCGGGCGTCCGTCGGCGATCGGAGCGCGTCACCGATCACCCGTTTGTAGCGACTGATGTCGGCCTCCAAGGCCCGGTCGTTGTAGCCGGAGATCTTTTGCTAATTCATCCGACCATGTTTCGCAATGAATTGTAGATGTCGGTCCCGCTGCGTCGGCGCGGTCTCTGCCGCGCTGCTCGGCACCGCGTTCGAGGGCGGTGGCACGATGAATGGCGCATCAGGATGACGCGTCGCGATTTCGCTGGACCGCGCGGCTGCCCGACACGAAATCCGGCGCCAGCGTGCGACCGCTGTCCAATGCAGCTTGTGACGTGCTGGCGAGCCCGGACCGGCTCGGCGATCTTGTGTTCCCGCCAACGCGGCGACGGGACTATGACCGGCTTCCGCAAGTTCTGGGATCGGATCGCGCGACTCGGCGGGTTGCCAGACGACGTGACGCCGCACGTGCTCCGCCACTCATTCGCATCGCGGAATTTGTTGTAGGCTCTGTCTTTGCTGAAGCGGCAAGCGTGTAATCGTCGGTATTGTTCACCATAAGAGTTTCAACCCGTGCCGCACGCTCATCCACCCCTAGTGGATGAAATCTGACGTTCGGGTCATTTTGGGATTCCCCGGCGCGGGGCGGCATGCGACTGGAATGCATGCGCAGCGGTATCACTATCGAGGTGTCTCCCGCCGACCGCGAGCGTCTGCTCGCTGTGGCGTCTGATCGCAATAGTCCGCAGAAGCACGTCTGGCGCGCCCGGATCGTGCTGCTGACCGCTCAAGGGCTTGGCACCACGGAGATCATGCGCGAGGCGCGGGTGGCGAAGACGGCTGTCTGGCGTTGGCAGGAGCGGTTCATGCACGAAGGCGTCGATGGCCTGCTGCGCGACAAGACGCGCCCATCGCGCATCCCGCCGCTGCCGCCGGAGATTGCCGAGCGGATTGTGGTGCTGACACTGGGTCCGCCGCCCGGCGAGACGACGCACTGGACCGCGCCGGCGATGGCAAAGGTAGTCGGGATCAGCGTGAGTTCGGTGCAGCGCATCTGGCGCGCGCACGGCCTGCAGCCGCATCGGCTGCGTCAGTTCAAGCTGTCCAACGATCCCAACTTCGCCGCCAAACTGCGCGACATCGTCGGCCTCTACGTCGATCCGCCGGCCCACGCCGTGGTTCTGTCGGTGGACGAGAAGAGCCAGATCCAGGCGCTCGACCGCACCCAGCCAGGTCTGCCGCTCAAGCTCGGCCGATGCGGCACCATGACCCACGACGACAAGCGCAACGGCACGACAACCCTGTTCGCAGCCCTCGATGTGCTCGCAGGCCGCATCATCGGACGCTGCATGCAGCGACACCGGCATCAGGAGTTCATTCGTTTCCTCAACGCAATCGAACGCGAGGTGCCCGCCGGCCAGCTGATCCACGTGATCCTCGACAACTACGCCGCCCATAAGCACTCGAAGGTGCTCGAGTGGCTCGCTCGGCATCCGCGCTTCACGTTCCACTTCACGCCCACCTCGGCGTCGCGGCTCAATGCGGTCGAGGGCTTCTTCGCCAAACTCACCAAGCAGCGGCTCAAGCGCGGTGTGTTCCACTCCCTCGTCTCGCTCCACGAGGCGACCAACCGCTACGTCGCCGATGCCAACACCGACCCGCGCCCCTTCCGCTGGACCAAGGACCCAGACAAAATCATCGCCGCCGTCCGCCGAGGGCATCAAGCGTTAGATCCTATCCACTCTCATGTTCGCCCCTTCAAGGTGTGGGCACAGAAACTTTGCGGCTTGTTTGTGCAGCCGTGTTTCAGCGTAGCCCCAACTGGGCAGGGCAGGAGGCACGATCATGAAACGACGATTGATCATGCTCTGATGCGCGGGTTGGTTACCGCCGGACCGGTGATGCGTCGCGGAGCTTCCTCTGTCTAGGATCCAGCGTCGGATGATCCGGCTGTTAGTGGAAGCGAGGGTTCTCCTGGCCGCGATCGTGTCTCCAGCCTTGTCCAGCTTTGGATGCGTGGCTGTGGGTGATGTCTCCCTGCGCAGAGGTTCAAAACGTATCGCCGGACGTTACGCAGTTGTCGGCGGCACCAGCTTGGCGATCGCCCAAACGAAGCCCGACAGCTCGCGCGCAATCGCGGCGGTCACCACGGTCGGCAGCTTGCCGGCCTGGGAGAGCTTGCGATACCGCCGGCACAGTCGTTCCTGCGCTTTCCACGCGGTGTCGCGGATCGGCTTCGCCAGCGCCTCCTGACGCAGCAACTGCTCCCGGCTGATCCTGGCCGGGAACCGATAGCTCCAGGCCGCCTCGATCAGCATGCGCCGCGCCGCGCCGTTGCCAGCCTTGGTGATACCGCCCTGCCGCCGCGTGGCGCCGCTGGAACGCTCCGACGGCACCAAGCCAAGATATGCCATCAGCTGGCGCGGATTGTCGAAGCGGGTGATGTCGCCGAGTTCGGCGACCAAAGTTGCTGCCGCCACCAGTGCCATCCCGCGCAGAGCCTGTAGCGCACGCACCACCGGGGCCAGCGACCAATCGGCCAGCGCCGCCTCGATGTGCGCCTCCAACCGGTCGCGCCGTGCCTTCGCCGCCTCGATTGCGGCGATGCAGTCTTCCAGAACGATGGAGTGGAGCGCGTGCTCGAACGTGAGCCCGGCCAGCCAGCGCCGGTGCATCAGCGTCCCGGCGGGTCGGTCGTAGTGATGGCCGTGGCGCAGCAGGAAGCCGGACAGCTGCTGGCGGGCCCGACGCAGGGTCCGCAGCGCCGCCTGACGCGCCCGCACGAGATCGCGGATTGCCTCGTGGGCCTGGTCCGGAACCCAGACCGCGGTCAGTTCACCGGCGCGGTGCAACTTCGCCAGGTTGATCGCATCCCGCCGATTGGTTTTGATCCGATCGCCGGGCTTGCGCGGGATCAGCGAAGGAGCAACCACGATGCACTCGTGGCCTCGTTCCGTCAGCTGCCGTTGTATGATGTAGCCACACGGGCCGGCCTCGTAGCAAAACCGCAACGCGCTGCCACCCCGCGCGAGCTTGGTCAGCAGCAGGTTCAACGCGGCGGGTGTGTTCGCGATCGTGCCGTACTCGCGGACTTCCCCGCGCTTGCCCGCATCGGCCAGCGCGATCGCGATCGTTTCCTTATGCACATCCAGCCCGACGTAAGTGATAGAGTCCGCCATGACCCGTCTCTCCTATGCATGAGGCTCGGCACCGGCCTATCCGGCGCAATCCTCGAACACTGCATACCGTGAGACGGGTCGCCCCTATCTCAGGCGAACATCTGGTCTAGTGAGACGCGAACTGTGTCTCGCTCTCAGGTCACCCATCGAGACGGTTGCTCGGCTGGCGCGAGGTCGGCAAATCCGACATCGTCTCGGATTTCGCGCGATGACTGGCAGGAGGCCACGACCTGGCCAAACCACGAAGATGACGGCCGGGGACCACCCAGATGTGACGGTCCGGCTGGTCTTGAGGAGGGAGTGATCGATGCTCCCACGCGTCGGTGCTCGATGGCTTGGCCACACCGGCGTCGCCGTAGCCGACTACGTGGAAGCCCACGCCGCTCTCCTCGCCGCGCAAGATGGGCGCGCACCCGAACCGCGCCAACGCCGTGGCTGGCCGCCGCGGCGCGCGTCAGGGGTTGCGAGCG
>DATAPS010000061.1:0-4732 GCA_036265085.1 Acetobacteraceae bacterium
CTCCTCGATCGCGTCGACGCGGATGGTCATGAACCGCAGCACGTCCTCGTTCAGGCCGAGCTGCCGTTCCATCTCGACAATGGACGAGGGCTTCGCGTCCAGCCCGAGCAGCATGTAGTGGCCTTTCCGGTTCTTCTTGATCCGGTAGGCGAGACTGCGCAGACCCCAATATTCGCGCTTCGCCACCGATCCGCCTTCGCCTTCGAACTGGATAGCGATCTGGTCGGCGATGGCCTCGACCTGCTGCTGCGTGACGTCATTGCGTGCGATGAGCACGCATTCATAAAATGGCATGTCTGCTCCCTCTGGCTGCTCAGCCCTGAACCCGGTCGGGTTCGGCGCCACCATGGCGCGCGGGCATAGCCGGGATTGCCGCCCCCGGCAGGGAAGGCCGGGGCGTATACACGAAGCTACGGGCCGCGCAAGTGTGCAGGCCTCCGGGCAGCCGTGCCTCGGCGCTGGCGCGATTGACAGGGGGTTGCATCGGGAATATCCGCCCGCACCCGCCGCTCCCCCTCTTCGAACGGTCACAGATTCCCATGCCGGTTCATGCGTTCGTATTCCCCGGTCAGGGCAGCCAGGCCGTCGGCATGGGCCGCGACCTCGCGGTCGCCTTCGCCGCGGCACGCGAACTGTTCGAGGAGATCGACGAAACGCTCAAGCAGAAGCTGTCCAAGCTGATGTTCGAGGGACCAGCCGAGGAGCTGACGCTGACCGAGAACACCCAGCCCGCGCTGCTTGCCCACGCCCTCGCGGTGCTCCGGGTGATCGAGCGCGAAGGGAACATTCGGCTCGCCGACAAGGCCGCCGTCGTCGCCGGCCATTCGCTCGGCGAATACACCGCCCTCGCCGCCGCCGGCGCGTTCAGCGCATCCGCAGCCGCGCGGCTGCTGCGCCTGCGCGGGATCGCCATGCAGAAAGCCGTCCCGGCGGGGACCGGCGCGATGGCCGCGCTGTTGGGCGCGGAGCTGCCGCTCGCGACGGAGATCTGCGCCGAGGCCGCCGACGGTCCCGAGGGAAAGGAAGTCGTCGACCCGGCGAACGACAATGGCGGCGGGCAGGTGGTCATCTCCGGCCACAAGGGAGCAGTCGACCGGGCGGTCGAGATCGCCAAGAGAAAAGGTGTCCGCCGCACGATGCTGCTCCAGGTGTCGGCGCCATTTCACTGCGCCCTCATGGCGCCGGCCGCAGATGCGATGGCGGAGGCGCTCGCAGCCACCTCCCCCGGCGCGCCGGTGGTCCCCGTGATCGCGAACGTCACGGCCGCGAAGGAAAGCGACCCGTCGGAGATCATGCAGAACCTCGTCCGGCAGGTGACCGCGACGGTGCGCTGGCGCGAGAGCGTCAACGCGATGACCGAGCTCGGCGTCGACAGCTTCGTCGAACTCGGCGCTGGCAAGGTGTTGAGCGGCCTCGTCAAGCGGATCGCCCCCGATGCCGCGACCACCGGCGCCGGCACGCCTGCCGACATCGAACAGCTGCTCAAGACTCTCTGACCGGAAGTGGCGATGTTCAACCTGGACGGCCGTGTGGCCTTGGTGACGGGCGCCTCCGGCGGGATCGGCGCCGGGATCGCGCGCACGCTGCACGCCCAAGGCGCCGTGGTCGCGCTCTCCGGCACGCGCCGGGATGCGCTCGAAACGCTCGCCGGGGAGCTCGGGGAACGCGCGCACGTCTGCCCAGCCGACCTTCGCGACGCGGCGGCGGCTGACCAGCTGATCACGGCGGCCGAAGCCGACGCGGGGCCGATTCATATCCTCGTCAACAATGCCGGTCTGACGCGCGACATGCTGGCGCTGCGGATGCGCGACGAGGACTGGCAGACCGTGCTTGACGTCGACCTGAGTGCACCGTTCCGCCTGGCCCGCTCGGCATTGAAGGGCATGGTGCGCCGGCGTGCCGGGCGGATCGTCTCGATCTCGTCGATCGTCGGCAGCACCGGAAACGGCGGGCAGGCGAACTATGCGGCGGCCAAGGCGGGACTCGCGGGCATGACGAAGTCGCTTGCCCAGGAGGTCGCCTCCCGCGGTATCACGATCAATCTCGTGGCGCCTGGCTTCGTTGCCACACCCATGACAAATGCGCTCACCGAGTCGCAGCGCGCCAAGCTGAAGGATGCCATCCCGCTCGGCCGACTCGGCCAGCCCGAGGACATCGCCGCCGCGGTCGCCTTCCTCGCGAGCGACGAAGCCGGCTGGATTACGGGCGCAACCCTGCACGTCAATGGCGGAATGGCGATGATCTAATTCGGTGTCGCCCGCGCCGTTGGCGGCTGTGACAAAACCATGCTAAGCGGCCCGCCTTCGTCCGGGCGGACAACCGTGCCGATCGGCTCAGCCCGTCGGCTTGAATAATCACCCGATCCGGACAGCAGCTACTTCTCAATACCGCAGCAGAATCCAGGAGTTCCTTTCTATGAGTGAGATCGCCGACAAGGTGAAGAAGATCGTTGTCGAGCACCTCGGCGTGGAGGACAGCAAAGTCACGCCGGAAGCGTCGTTCATCGACGACCTCGGCGCGGACAGCCTGGATACAGTCGAGCTTGTCATGGCTTTCGAGGAAGCCTTCGGCGTGGAGATCCCCGAGGACGCGGCGGAGAAGATCGGAACCGTGAAGGACGCGATCGACTACATCGAGAAGCAGAAGGCGGCCTGAGCCCACCCGGGGCTGAGGGCGGACCTTGACGGGAATGGGATCGATGCGGCGGGTCGTGGTCACCGGAATGGGCATCGTCTGCCCGCTCGGTCTTGGCGTGGAGCAGGTCTGGAAGCGCCTGATCTGCAGCGAGAGCGGCGTATCCGCCATCCAGGCGTTCGACGTCTCTGAATTGACGGCGAAGATCGCGGGGCAGATCCCGCGCGGGTCCAAGGCCGAGGGAAAGCTCGACATCGGCGAGTGGATTCCGGTGAAGGACCAGAAGAAGATGGACCGCTTCATCCAGTTCGCGATGATCGCGGCGACGGAAGCGGTGGAAGATTCCGGCTGGAAGCCCGAGGACGATGAAGCCCGCTGTGCCACGGGCGTGATGATCGGCTCCGGCATCGGCGGGCTCGAGACGATCTACGAGGCGGCGATTCAGGTCTATCAGGGCAAGGCGCGGCGGCTCTCGCCGTTCTTCATCCCGTCCGCGCTGATCAACCTCGCGTCCGGCCACCTCTCGATCAAATACGGGTTCAAGGGCCCGAACCACAGCGCCGTCACCGCCTGCGCCACCGGCGTGCACGCGATCGGCGATGCGGGGCGGCTGATCGCCCTCGGCGATGCCGACGTGATGGTCGCGGGCGGCGCCGAAGCGGCGGTCAACCCACTGGGAATCGCCGGTTTCTGCGCGAGCCGCGCTCTCTCGACAGCATTCAACGACCAGCCCGTGCGCGCATCGCGTCCCTGGGACCGCGACCGCGACGGGTTCGTGATGGGCGAAGGCGCCGGCGTTCTCGTGCTCGAAGAGCTCGAGCATGCGCGCGCGCGGGGGGCGAAGATCTATGCCGAGATCGGCGGCTACGGCCTGTCCGGCGACGCGCACCACATCACCGCGCCCGCGCACGGCCACGAGGGCGCGTTTCGTGCGATGCGTGCGGCGCTGCGCAACGGGCAAATGAATCCGGACGAAATCCAGTACGTCAACGCGCACGGCACCTCGACGCCGCTCGGCGACGACCTGGAGCTTGAAGCCGTCGAGCGGTTCTTCGGGGATGCCGCGAAGGATCTCGCGATGTCGTCGACGAAGTCGGCGACCGGGCACCTGCTCGGGGCCGCGGGCGCGGTGGAGGCGATCTTCTCCATCCTGGCGGTGCGCGACAACGTGGCGCCGCCGACGCTGAACCTCGACACGCCGAGCCGTGAGAGCGTCATCGACCGCGTGCCGCACACGGCGCAGGAGCGGAAGATCACGGCCGCGCTGTCGAACAGCTTCGGCTTCGGCGGCACCAACGCGAGCATCGTGTTCAAGGCCGCCGCCTGAAGCCTCCCTTGTATAGACGCCGCAGTGTCCAAACGACACTGCTGGTGCTGATGGTGCTCTCGGCCGCGGTCAGTGTCGGCACGCGCTTTGCAAACCAGGAATACACCTTCCCTGGTCCGCTCCCCGGGCCGAAGGCGATCGTGATTCCGCGCGGGACGCCTGAGCAGGTGGCGCTCGTGCTCAAGGATGCAGGCGCGATCCGCGAAGTCTGGGCGTTCCGCATCGCCGCGCTCGCGACGCGCGGCGTGGGACCGATCCACGCGGGTGAGTTCACGTTCCCGCAGGGGGCGAGCCTTCGCGATGTGCTGGCGATCCTGCGCACCGCGAAACCAGTCGAGCATCACGTGACGATCCGAGAGGGTCTCGCTGCGGCGCAGATTGCCCTGCTGGTGGATGGCGCGGAAGCGATGACCGGGGACACGCCGGTCCCACGCGAAGGCCACGTTCTGCCGGACACCTACGCCTACGAGTTCGGCACGCCGCGCACGGCACTGCTCGCGCGGGCGACCGCAGCGATGGACCGCACGCTCGCCCGCATCTGGTCAGGCCGTGCCGCGGACCTGCCGCTCGCGACCGAGGAGGACCTGCTCACCGTCGCCAGCATCGTCGAGCGGGAAACCTCGAAGCCGGAGGAGCGGCCGATGGTGGCGGCCGTGTTCCTCAATCGCCTCCGGCTCGGAATGAAGCTGCAAGCCGATCCAACGGTAGCCTACGCGGTCAGTGGCGGGGCCGGAACGCTCGACCGCCCGATCACGCGGGCGGATCTTTCCT